>JAGFJL010000012.1 GCA_024102725.1 Nitrococcus mobilis | reverse complement strand
TCAGGCCGCGCCGATGTCACCCAAGTGATTGAAAATACTGGTCCCATCTGCCCAGTCGGCATTTAGTGGAAACAGTCCATAAGCTGTTGTTTCAATTGCATGTTCTGGACTTATGTATAAGGAGATGGCCTATACCGGCAGGCATGACAGGTTTGTTGTTTTTTTATGCGGTCATCGAAGACGGCCCGTAGCCTGCACGTCTACAACTACGAGCGGCAGTACGAGCGGCGGCGCGCATAACAGGTGGGTCGCGGAATCCGGTGGTTAACGCATCAGACCAGCCGCTGCCAAGCCCAGGTAGGGTTGCCTTGCCCAGGGCTGGAAGGGAACTAGCCGGTGTTTGCGTCACACCGCCCGCGCATTGCCGAGTGCAGACGGATCAGCCGAACGCCGTCCGCCAGGTATAACTGAGCTCATGCAGAAAGCTGTACTGCTCGACGTACTCCCGATTGAGCCGGCCAGAACCTCAGGCCCTCACCGCTCAAAGGGCTGCCGCCTAACGGCGAAATGCGCCTCCACCTCGTCACCGGCCAAACCACCTCGGCCCGGGGGGCGGGCCCTAAATAAACCGGCTCCTCGGCAAAGTCATGCCCACCGGCATTCGGGTACCAGACACGAAATGCATCCCCGGTCTCTTCCAGGATTTGACCTGACGCCTACCCCTCAGAGGGAGGCTTTCTCCAGCACCTCGCCAAGCCCTGCGCAGAAACGCTCCAGATCGGATTCGCTCAGAGTCGGGTGCACGGGGAGCATGAGGCTGGTCTCATCGAGCTCCCGCGCCACCGGCAAGCGCTCGGCCGGGCGGTAACCGGTCCCCTCAAATGCCTTTTCCCGGTACACCTCCGGGCAGGAGCCCTGCATGGCGGGGACGCCGCGCGCCTGCAGCTCGGCCACTATCCGGTCGCGACTCCAGCCCGAGCGCAACCGCTCGGGCCGCACGAAGCAGTAATACTTGTAATAAGCATGCGCCACATGAGCAGGCGGCTCGGTCAGCCGCACGGCGGGGAACGCCCGGCAGACATCGTTCAACCGGGCGGCATGGGCGCGGCGGCGGGTCACCCAGGCATCAAGCTTGGTGAGCTGAATACGGCCAATCGCCGCTTGCATCTCGGTCATCCGCCAGTTCGTGCCGAACGACTCATGCAGCCAGCGAAAGCCGGGAGGATGCTCCTGCTTGTAAACGGCATCCCACGACTTGCCGTGATCCTTATACTCCCAAGCTGATTTCCAAAGGGCCAGGTCGTTGGTGGTGAGCATTCCGCCCTCGCCGCCGGTGGTCATGATCTTGTCGGTGCAGAAGGACCAGCCCGCAGCATGGCCGAAGCTGCCCACGGACCGGCCCTCGTATCGCGCGCCGTGGGCCTGAGCGCAATCCTCGATGACCTTCAGCCCCCGCGCCTCCGCCAGGGCCATGATCGGGGCCATCTCGCAGGGCCAGCCGGCCAGGTGCACGCACATGATCGCCCGGGTGCGCGGCGTAAGCACCTGCTCGATGGTCTCGGCGGTGATGTTCTGGCTGTCGGGATCCACATCGGCAAAAAGCGGCGCCGCACCGGCGTTCACGATGCAGCTTGCCGAGGCCATGAACGTCCGCGGTGTCACCACGACCTCATCGCCAGCGCTAAGACCCAGCACGCGCAGCGCCAAGTCGAGCGCCACGGTCCCGTTGGCGAGCACCACGGCATGCTCACAATCCATGGCCGCTGCGAATTCGCGCTCGAAATTCCGCCCCTCTTCGCCGTTCCAGTAGTTCACCCGGCCGGAGGCCAACACCCGCTGGACGGCTGCAATCTCGTCGCTGTCGTAGTGGGGCCAGGGATTCATAATTATTTACGGCTCGCGCACCCGGTTGTGTTTGGTCAGCTTCTGGTCAAAGCTGTAAGTCGTTTCACAGCCGGCTGCACAGTTAGCGTATGCAATCACGTAGTCGGAGAAATCGGCTGGGCCTTCGCGGTAGGCAGACAGAGCCTGGCTGGCAACGTCTTCATTCTCGACTTCCAGCTCGGCCGTCACCAAGATCTGATCCAGCACTTCGACCACCAGACGCTTTTCATAGTGGTACGCACCGCGCAGCACCCACACCAGCTCGCACAGCACGACCACTGCAATTCGCCCCGGTGTCTCTCGGGTGCAATGAGTCTCGATGAGGCGGTTGGCGCGCGCGGATTGTTCTGGATCGTCCTGGGGTAGATACCGCACCAGGATGTTGGTATCGAGACCAATCACGCGTCCCGGGCGCCCGCCTCGATGGCTTTATCCATCTCCTCGAGCGAGACGGGCCGATGCGGTTTCGGCAACATCCCCTTCAACCGGCCGATCGAGGCATGCTTGACCACCAGCCGCACGCTATTGTCCTCTGCCAGGATGAACTCGATACGGTCACCAGCCGAGAGATGCAGCTTCTCACGTAATGCCTTGGGCAGAGTGACCTGGCCTTTGCTGGTGACTGTCGCGCGCATGGCTTTTCCTTACTTTCAGGACGTATTCTTACTTATTGTAAGGAGGACCTACCTAATGCTCAATGCGGCATCTTTTGCAGCACCACCTCCTTGCGCTCCGGCGAATACCTCACCTTCGACTCCTGTCACCCTCCAACTCCGTTGCACACTCTACAACAATTCGAAGCGACATCTACGCCTACAGAGAGGGGATGGCGCCAAACACGATCGACCCATCCAGAACAGCAAGACGAGACAAACGCAATACACTCGGCGCCTTCAATCCAGAGCGATGATAGTCCGGATCATCCCGCGTAATGACTTCATCCAAGTCTGGTTCAGCCTGCTGCAAACGGGTGGATATCATGCATACCAGCCAGTCGTCACGGTGGCTCGACGCCCGCCGCAGCAAATGCACCGGCCTGTGCTTGGCAGCACTCAGGTCAGTAAAAGGAAACGGGATTAGCGCTATTTGCCCCGGCTACTTCATTGCCAGCGCTCAACCAAATCATTCTCATCGTAGAGGGTGGGTTCATCTTCTAGACAGCGCATTGCTTGTTGCATGGCCATTGCGGAGAAATCGACCTCCGACCAATCGTTGGCGTGTTCCTGCTCCCGCGCAGTCAGGGACAAGGATTCGCGCCAGACCAAAAATTCTACAAAATCGTAGACCTCGGCACGTTTATCCTCGGGCAAAGCCTTTACGCGCTTGATGAGCTCGATGAGGTTCTTCCTTGCTCAACAGCCGCATCACCAATTGCGCGCGCTGCGCGGCGCTCAACGTCGACTTCTTGCCCATCTCCGATTTCCTCCTCAATCACGAAAGTATCACTCACCTTCGTGTCCGGAGAAAATCGGAGCTATAAACGAAGCCATTTTCCCGGGCGTAACCCCAGATCTCCCGATCACTCGCTTGTTCAAGGCCCAGCAGGCGCACTTGCGCAGAACCGGGGAACAGCTCCGCCACGGCTTCTACCAAACGAAACGACAGATTCTGATCGAAGAGTAATTTCATGCCGCGGCCCTATAGCGAGCGCACGAGCCAACTCAGGCGACTCGGATGTCGTACCCACCATGCTCCCTGGAGGCGGCATATTCCAGGGCAGCTCGAATATCATCGTCCGTCAGCTCCGGGAAATCTGCTCGGATCTCTTCCCAACTTTGTCCTGCGGCAAGCCACTTCAGAATGTCGTACACCGTGATCCGCATCCCGCGAATGCACGGCTTTCCCCCGCGCTTACCAGCTTCGATGGTAATGCGATCCTGATAACTCATGGCTCTGCCTCCATCAATATCATCAAATTGTAAGCTTCTCTAAAGGCCGCGCCGTCACTTCTAGCACCACCCCCTCGCACGCCCCCCAACGCCCGAAGTAGCCGTGCCAGGTTGGGCACGGTAGGGTTACCTTTAGATCCAAACATGCGATGCAGGTTCTTGATGGCGATCCCTGATGCAGGCGCCAGAACCTCGAAACCTACAGTCGCATTAATATAATCACGCAGGACAAGGCGTGCCGTATCAGCTTAACCGGTGAGGAGCGCCTCCGCCGCTTCTGTGAGCAGCGCGGATCAGAACGTCGCGCCCGCTCCCGAAATCAGGCCAACAACTCAGAGTTGGCGATATTGTCAGTGTTCACAAGCAATAGCCGGCCCGGGCGTGCTTGAACGAGGCATGTCGGGAAAAGTGCTGATCTAGTCAGCCCTGAACAATTCGTAAGCCGCTGAAGGGCTGACTACATAGCAGCGGCTTAGCACGACTACGACTACGGGCATTGCCGTGTGTCCCTTTCTCATCTATTATGTACCTTATTCTGTACATATTATGGGGCGACCCGTGCGCACAATCAGTTTCACCGAGGCGCGCAAGCACCTGAAAGCCGTTCTTGATCGGGTCAATGACGACGCGGACTGCACCATCATCACGCGGCGGGACGCGCCAGAGGCTGTCGTGATGTCATTGGCGCAATACAACGCGCTGATGGAAACCGTGCATTTACTGCACTCGCCGGCCAACGCAGCTCACCTGGCCCGTTCCATTGATCAACATCGACGCGGGGAAATTATCGAGCGCCCCCTGAGCGATGCCGGATAGGCTGGCCTGGACGCCCGAAGCCTGGGACGACTACCTTTACTGGCAAAGCCAGGATCACAAGACCCTCAAACGCGTCAACCGGCTGATCCGGGACGCGCTCAGGCAACCGTTCGATGGCATCGGCAAACCCGAGCCTCTGAAAGAGAATCTCGCCGGATACTGGTCCCGTCGGATCGACGAGACCCACCGACTGGTCTATGCAGTGGAGGCTGATACGCTGGTCGTCATCGCCTGCCGATTTCACTATTTAAACCACCCAACACGGAGATCGTACGGCAATAGCAACGCGTATTGCACCGTGATTAGATCCTTGGCCAGCTCGCCTTAAACAATCGGGAACGGCTTGCAGGAGCGGCAACCCGCTGCCATTGGGATTTTATCCGCCTCCTCTCCAACGACAACAACGGAATCGACACGGCCATTCCACTGAACGACAATGACAAGCAACCTCCCAGCCCTCCCCTGGGCGTTAGGGAGTGATCGAGCCCTACCTTAGGCGAACATGTCGACGATGAGCGAGTTGGATATCCGTTGGAAGCAGCGCTTGGCGAACTACCGAAAGGCGGTGCGCCAGGCCAGTAATGCGGTGGATCTGGCACTGACGCGGCCGCTTTCCGAATTGGAGCGTCAGGGCTTGATCCAGGCCTTCGAGTTCACCCACGAGCTCGCGTGGAATGTGATGAAGGATTACTTCATCTACCAGGGCAATACGACAATTACCGGATCCAGGGACGCTATACGCGAGGCATTCAGCACAGGATTGATCGAAGACGGCGAAGGATGGATGGAAATGATCCAGAGCCGCAACCAGAGCGTGCACGCATACAACGAACGAATCGCTGCGGAAATTGCCAGGCGCATTACGGAGCGGTATCGGGAGCTCTTTGTGCAGTTCCTCGAGCGCATGGAACAGCTGGAGAGGCAGCAGTGACCGCAGCCGTCAAACAGCCTTACGGCTTGCCCCCGCATGTTTTGGAGCAACTGAAGGCGGTTTTTCGTGCCTGGCCGCGGATTGAGCGCGTCATCCTGTACGGCTCGCGGGCCAAAGGTAACTATCGCAAAGGCTCAGACATCGACTTGTGCCTTGAGGGCCAAGCACTGGAAGTTGCAGATCTGCTGAAACTGGATGCGCAGATCGATGATCTCCTGCTGCCATGGAAATTCGACCTCTCGCTGAGGCAGATGATCGACAACCCAAACCTGCTGGCACATATCGAGCGCGTCGGTGTCCCGATTTATAGCGCGGAATGAAACCCGACGGCGTTCCCATACTCGGCGCGGCGCTGTCCTTTGAACCGCTCCGGGATAGGCGGTACGTTCACGCGCTGAACAGCAGCCGATTTCCTGGGTTCTCGATCAAATCACGCGCCGGCTTTGAGAGCTTATCCGGCATGCCGGCCACCCAGAGCAAAACCTGGGTATCAAGAAGCAGGTGCATCGTCCTCACCAAACATCGAAAGGACCTCTTCCTCCCCCATCCGATCGAAATCGTCCGGGACCTGACACTTAGCCATCTCAGCAACCGATAAGGCATCGGCGGGGTGCGCAGTGCCGCGTAGGCAAAGCGTTCGATCATGCCGGTAAATCGAAGCGCCGATTGAAGCGGTATTCGAACTCGGCGAGATAGCACGGAACGTGTGCACCGCAGATGGCGTGAAGACTCCCGGTGACCGCGTTTTTGACGTTACCCAGTATGATGTTCACCCAGTTGAACGCCGAGCGTTGCGGAACCTGTCAACCTCGTATCCGAGGCTGGGCAGCCTCGTCATATCGCAATTTCGGTGACCTCGGCATCCGGCGAGAGGTGATCGTCATCCTCCACCGGCTCCAGATAAAGCCCGATCGCCTCGCGGATGTTCTGCAGCGCTTCCCGGCGCGTATTGCCCTCGCTGATACAACCCGGCAGGCTGGGCACATACGCAGTGTAGCCGCCTTCCTCGCTCTTCTGGAGAATGGCGCGAAGTTTCATTGACACGCTCCTCGCTGATTCCTGCCGGCATTCGCCCTCTACGATGGAGAGCACTCTGACTGCCCAAGGCTGCTTCTGAGCATAAACCGGGGCAACCTACCGTCTCAAATCAGCGCTACCAACCGCCCGCAGCCGATCCGCCCCCAGGCAGGCGCATCGATTCATCTCTCATCGTAAGCTGCCAATCGGCCTCTTGTCTAAGAGCCTAGCGGATCAGCCGAACACCGTCCGCCAGATATAGACAAGGTCGCGGAGAAAACTGTACTGCTCGACATACTCCCGATTGAGCCGGACCTTGTCGGGGTAGATCACCTCGCGGTTGTAGCGCTCGGGATCGCCCTGCTCCGCCAGCAACCGCTCCTCATCTCGATATTTGAGCGTGGCCGGGCCGGTAATCCCAGGCCGCACGGTGAGAATAATCCGGTCTTCCCCACCCAGCGCATCGGCATAGCCGGGCATATCCGGGCGCGGCCCAACGAAGCTCATATCGCCCTTGAGTACGTTAATGAGCTGGGGCAGCTCATCGAGCTTGGTGCGCCGGAGGAAACGCCCCACCGGCGTGATGCGTACATCGCCAGAGGTCGTCACGGTAGTAGCCACAACTGGGTCCACACGCATCGTGCGCAGCTTGATGACCCGAAAAGGCCGACCGTAACGACCCACCCGTTCCTGGACGAAGAAGCCACTGGCACCGGTATCCCAGCGCGCCGCCAGCCACGCCAGTCCAATGAGCCAAAACGTCAGCGCCAGACCGACGCCCGCCCCCACGACATCGAAACCGCGCTTGAGCGCCGTCTCCCTTGGCGAAAGACTTAAAGGCTCGCAGCCGTACGCTTCTGCACTCTGATTGAGCCGCTCATGCATATCCAAACCGCCGCTGTATGTCCTCGATCAATAGGCAAGACCCGCTGAATCAGCGCATCACCCAGCTCCTGCCGCCCCTTGCCTACACTGCGGGCCGATACACCGGCCACGGTCACCCCCGGCTGCTTCATTTCCAGCGCTCAACCAAATCATCCTCATCGTAGAGGGTGGGTTCATCTTCCAGCCCGCGCATTGCTTGTTGCATGGCCATAGCGGAGAAATCGGCCTCCGACCAATCGGCGTGTTCCTGCTCCCGCGCAGTTAGGGACAAGGACTCTCGCCAGGCCAAAAATTCCACAAAATCGTAGACCTCGGCACGCTTATCTTTGGGCAAGACCTTTACGCGCTCGATAAACTCGGCGAGCTTCATAAGCAACTCTCCCAGGTGCGCATCAATCGCGACCTTCTTCAACCAGGGCCTTTGTATCGACACCCGTAACCGGTTGGTGCTTGCGCATAAACGTCTGCATCTGCACGGCGGCGGCTTTTTGCCCGCCGCTGCGTATCCTCGATCAATGGCAAGACCTGCCGGGCAAGCGCATCGCCCAACTCCTGGCGCCCTTTGCCCACGCTGAGGGCCGACACGCCGGCCACCGCATCCGTTAGCGTCCGATTCGATACTCCCAAACCGAGGAACTCGACAATCCGCTGAAGCTCCGCCTGCGGCGAGCGCACAAACGCTTCATAGCTCACCGCGCAGACCCTGCCTTCGGGCATAGCACTGAACGCCGCCTCGGCTCGCTCCACGCAGCGCTTCCACTGCAGGGCGCAGACCTCCTCCAGCGTATGCCGGGCCAGCAGCGCCTCCATCCCGTCGAGGCTCGGCCCCCAGAACGCCAGGCGCTGCTCGCGCGAGATCAGTCGATAGATCCGGTTCCAGAAATAGCGGCTGGCGTAATACGGGAGATCAAGCGGCGGCACGAATCGCGCTTTTTGCAATAGATACGGAATATCCAATGTAGCCTTCCAGCGCTTCAGCGCCGAGCCCACCGCATCCAGACCGTCGCGACGGATAAATACATAGCGGGCCTCAGGCACCGCGCAATCCACGAAACCAACCCGCAGCGAATTGGCACAGGTCTTCTCTACCACAGTTTGGGCATTATACCGCCGCGCCACCCAGTCGAACTGCCGGCGAATGTATTGCTGGACCCGCGGAGTGGCCATGGCCGGTGTGAATTCGTCCGATGGATAGCGGACATTGCCGTGGCGCCAGATGTAGTTGATCTCGTCGCAGGGCCATGTGGCAACACTGGGTAGCTTCGTCAAAACATCACGCAGCATGTTGGTGCCCGAGCGGGGAGCGCCGATGATGACGACGGGGGGATGGTCATTCATGGAGAAAAAGCTCTCCTTCCTTGCTCGCACGTGATTCACGTATTACACGTTTCGATGTGGAATCGGGAGAACCGGACTTATGAAGCAGAACATTACGCTATCGCTCGACAAAGAGCTGTTAAAGAAACTTCGGGTTATCGCCGCCCGGCGATCAACATCCGTGAGTCAGCTGCTTGCGGACGAATTGGTCGATCTCGTCGAGAAGTCCGAGCAGTCCAAGCGCCATGCGCTCGCGATGCTTGATGCGGGATTCCACTTTGGCGGCCGGCGAGTTTCTCGAGACGATCTCCATGAGCGGTAAACAATTCACCGACACCAACGTCTTGATCTACGCACACGATCTCGACGCCGGCTTCAAGCGCGAGCGGGCTGCCTCGATTCTCCACGCCTTGTGGGAAACCGGCACCGGTGTGATTAGCGTCCAGGTTCTGCAAGAATTTTACGTTAATGTGACCCGGAAAATTCCCGAACCGTTAACCCTGGCGGACGCTCGAGGATTGATTAGTGCCTATTGCGCGTGGCAGGTAGAAACCCCGACCGCCGGGACGGCGCTCAATGCCTCAGAAATCCAGGAGCGAAACCAGCTATCGTTTTGGGACGCGATGATCGTGGCAACCGCCGTACAGAGCGGGGCCGATACCCTGCTCTCCGAGGATCTAAATCATGGCCAGATCATTGAAGGCATTCGGGTCGAAAATCCGTTTCTTCATTGACCGGCACGCTTTGCGCAACCCCTCCTTCATTTGACCTTCCCCAACCACGCCTGGAAGTGCTCACGGCGCTGGCCGGACAGACGCGTAGGCACCGCCCGCAACCGCCCCGCAGCGAATTGGCGCAGGTCTTCTCCACTACTGTCTGCGCGTCGTACCGCCGCCCTACCCAAGCGAACTGCCGGCAGATATAGCACCGGATCGCCGGAGTGGCCATAGCCGGCATAAATTCATCCGACGAATACCGGACATTGCCGTGGCGCCAGATGTAGTTGATCTCGTCGCACGGCCAGCTCGCCACACCGGGTATCTGCGTCAAGACATCGCGCAGCATGTTGGTGCCCGAGCGGGGCCCGCCGATGATGATTACGGCTTCCCGTTCATGCCGACCAGTGCCATCGTTTACGTTCAAATCTCCACACCCACTGCGTTATACGTGTCGATGTAACGCTGAGTTATGGCTTTGATATCGAAATCGCCCTCTACCAGCAGCCGTGCTCTACGCCCCATCGCGCGGCGTCGCTCTGGATTCTCGAGCAAGTCCTCGATCCTTTGCGTCAGCGCCTCCACGTTCTTCGCCGGAACGAGATAGCCGGTCTCGCCATCACGCACGGCCTCTCGCGTCCCCGGCACATCGGCCGCCACGGTCGGCACCCCACAAGCCGCCGCTTCAAGCGCTACGCGGGGAACACCTTCTCGGTAGTACGAAGGCAGCACGAAAATATCCGCCTCTCGGAGCAGACTATCGATCTGCCTGACATATCCTGCAAACGTTACGGCACCGGATCGACATTGCTCCTCCAGCCAACTCATTGGCACGGCATCCGGATGGACCGGATCCTCTTCACCGGCCAGAATGAATTCCACATCCTGACGGCGCGCCTTAAGCCGCCTTGCGGCTTCTATGAACTCACGGATCCCCTTCTGCCAGATGAGCCTTCCGACCATAATGACCTTCGCACCAGAACGTGATCCGCTGTCGAGCTCAGCCATGCGGAAGCGCCCGGTGTCGACACCGGAGCCAACGATCAACCGCGTATTCGGTCGTCGCACCCACTGCCGTGTAACGAATAACTCCAGGTCATCTCGGTTCTGAAAAACCGTCACATCGGCATTGCGCAACGCCAAACGGTAACCGACCGCCGCCAATGAACGCACTGCCCCTCCGTTCACGAAGGCATGCCCCAAACCGGTGACCGTATTAATCGTTACGGGCTTCGGCTGCGTTCCTCCCGCCACAATGGAACCGAAAATGATCGGTTTCGCATGAAAATGGTGTACCAGCCTAGGTACCCACTTACGGTAGATCGTGCGCAAGCGCCTGAACGCGGCTGCATCGCGCACAATAGAAAAGCCCCCGCGAGAGAAATCTACGGACTCGAGAATCGCCCCGTCGTCACAAAGTGCACGGCTATACTCATCGTCGGCAGTGGCAATAACCACTCTCCAGCCACAATCGAGGAACCGACGAATCAAAAGCCGCCGCGAACTGCTCAGCGCAAAGCCGCGGTTTGCGACAAGGATGACACATCGGTCCTGCATGTAATGGAACTCTCCTCCTCAAGCCACGCCTGGAACATCAGTACATCCCATAAATAATAGTGCCAACGCCGCTTGCCGGCGACGTGCTCCCGCCACATGCAGCGAATGGGAGCCGGGTCGAAAAAGCCATCTTCCCGCAACCTCCGCTCGTTCAGCAACTCTTCGGCCCAATCCCGCAGCGGGCCGCGCAGCCAGTGCTCAATGGGCACACCGAAGCCCATCTTGGGTCGGTCCATCAGCTCCCGGGGCACGTAACGGTAAAGAACCTCGCGCAGCAGCCATTTGCCTTGCCCATCCCGATATTTAAGCGCTGTCGGCACGCGCCAGGCGAGCTCCACCACCCGATGATCAAGCAGCGGAACTCGTGCTTCCAAACTGACCGCCATGCTCGCCCGATCGGCCTTGGTAAGAATGTCGTCGGGCAGATAGGTCAACATGTCCAGCAACATCATTCGCTCGCGCAGGGCCAGCAGGGCGTCGGGGCGGCTTAGGATCGTCTCGGGTTCCCCGCGCGCCGAGGACCAGTGCCGCTGGGTCCTTGGCATGGGAGACCAGCGAGCGGTAGAACGCCGGACCATCGCGATGCGTCAGCACCTCGGCCAGTTTCGGCAGACGATCGGGCAGACCGGAGACCTGCAGGCGCCGGAGCTGGGCACGCTGCGCCCGGTCGAGCGCATACCCCGGCGCCCGTGGCAGCAGCGCGGCCAGCACCCCCCGCGCCGGCAGTAGCCCACCGCGGCATTATTTTTGATCCCACAGACAACGCACGCGCAAACCGGGCACCGCCGCAAAATCCTTGTCTCCGGTCACGAAGTGACCCCGGTCATTCGCCACCAGCAATGATGCCGCCTGCAAAGCGTCCGGCGTTCGCAGCCGCTGATGGGC
Source organism: Nitrococcus mobilis (assembly GCA_024102725.1). Classification (GTDB taxonomy): domain Bacteria; phylum Pseudomonadota; class Gammaproteobacteria; order Nitrococcales; family Nitrococcaceae; genus Nitrococcus; species Nitrococcus mobilis_A. The sequence goes on along the minus strand of JAGFJL010000012.1, from coordinate 10,846 downwards.
ACGCAGCTCCGCGGCACGGTCGATCACGGGCGTGTCCAGGGCAATCACTTCCAACCCCGGATCCATGAAAAAGGCATCATAGCGCTCGAGCAAGGCGGTGTTGCCTTCACGCAGCGGCCGGATGCGACACTCCAGCCGGCTGAGCGCGGAGACCGCCAGCGGCGGTGAAGGCTCCGGCGTATGTAGCTCCGTCAGCGCGCGGCGAACCGCCGCTTGCGCCTCCGCATCGCCCTCGAACAGGTAGATAATGGCGCTCGCGTCGAGAAATATCACGGGGCCGAATCAATCCCTGACAGACCGCACCAATCGCCCTCAAAAGCCGCCCGCGTGGGGATCATCCCAGACCCCTCGCTCGGCCTCCAGCTCCGCGTTGATCTCGCGTGCACTGCGCCCATCCGTCGACACAGGGGTCAACAGGCGTTCCCACAGCCGTTCCGAGGCACGCCGTCGATCCACGAGACGCTGGTAGTCTTCCTCGCTGAGTATGACGTAGCACGGCCGGTTTCGCCGTATCACGTGCACCGGTCCATCGCGCAGTGCCGCGTCGACGGCGGCAATACCGCGGCGCTTGAGTTCCTGGGCCGAGATGACGTTGTCCATCATATTACCTTATCTGGTACTGGAAAACAGTACCGATTATAGCACCATTCACGGCCGGCAAGAAGTTCAGCTTAGGCGAGTCGGGTAGACGACGGCGTTGGCGGGCACCTCCCGCGCCCGGCGAGCGACGGCCGCATGAAACTCGGCTTAGGCAAATATCCTCCCCCACAACGCCATTAAGTCTCCTTTGCTTGCATGTGCAGTAACTGAAGCGCGTGACCGGCTCCCGGGCTTGAACGGCTCAAAGATTTGCAGCCAACGCGCGCCGATCCGGCGACACGGACGCTCCCGAACGGGTATATTCTAGCCACGCCTGGAACATCAGCACATCCCATAGGTAGTAATGCCAGCGGCGCCGGCCGGATACATGCTCGGCCCACATCCGCCGAATGGGGGCCGGGTTGAAAAAGCCCTCTTCCCGCAAGCGCTTCTCGCCGAGAAGATCCTCCGCCCACTCCCGCAGCGGGCCACGCAGCCAGTGCTCGATGGGTACACCGAAGCCCATCTTGGGTCGGTCCATCAGCTCCCGGGGCACGTAACGGTAAAGGACCTCGCGCAGCAGCCACTTCCCTTGTCCACCCCGATATTTAAGCGCTGTCGGCACACGCCAGGCGAACTCCACCACCCGATGGTCGAGCAGTGGAACCCGTGCTTCCAAACTCACCGCCATGCTGGCCCGATCCACCTTGGTGAGAATATCATCAGGCAAATAGGTCATGGCATCGAGGTACATCATCCGCTCGCGTAAGCCAGGCAAATTAGGATGTCGCGCAGTATTGCCAAGCAGAGTCTCCGGCTCCCGGCTGCCGATGACTATTTCAGCGGGGCTTTTCCAGTGGGAAACCAGGCTCTGGTAAAAAGCCTCGCCATTTTGATGGCCAAGCACCTCAGCCAGTTTCGGTAAGCGATCGCCCAAGCGCGAGACCTGGAGTCTCCGCGGCAGCAGACCCATTACCCGCTCCAACTGTCCAGCAGGGGTTCGAGCCAGAATAAAGCTCAAAGTTTTTCTGAGACCAGCCGGCAAATGGCTGAGCCTGCGCCAGACCCGGTGCCCCAGCACATAGCGGTTATAACCGCAGAACAGCTCGTCCCCTCCATCCCCGGAAAGACTTACCGTGACCTGTTGACGCGCCAACTGACTAACTAAGTAGGTAGGGATCTGCGAGGAATCCGAGAAAGGCTCGTCCCATATAGTGGGCAGTTCGGGGATGACGACCATTGCCTCTGCTGGCGTAACGTACAGCTCTGTATGCTCGGTCCCCAGATGCTCGGCCACTGCCTTGGCGTGTTTTGCCTCGTTATAGCCCGTCTCATAGAAACCGATTGTGAAAGTCTTCACCGGCCGGGCAGACTGGGCCTGCATCTGCGCCACCACCGTTGTCGAATCGTACCCGCCGGAGAGGAATGCTCCGAGCGGCACATCCGCGGCCATGCGCCGCCCCACGGCGTCGCGCAGCAGCTCATCCAGCTCATCGGCCAACATATGGGAGTCACCGGCATCAACGCTCGCGGCCACACCAGCCTCGGCCACCGCTGCCAAATTCCAATAGCATTGCGGTTCACCAATATCCGCTCCACCATTGCCGATCACCACGAAATGCGCCGGGGGCAATTTGCGGATACCCTGGTAGATACTCCAAGGAGCAGGAATATAATTGTGGCGCAGATAGAGGGTAAGCGCGTTGCGGTCCACTGTGCCCTGCCATTGGGGATGCACCGTCAGAGCCTTCAATTCGGAGGCAAACAGAAAGGCAGCCCCGCTGCGGCCATAGTAAAGGGGCTTTTCCCCCATGCGGTCCCGGACGAGGTAAAGCTGGCGCTCGCTACGATCCCACACAGCGAAGGCAAACATGCCGTTTGCCCGCCCAAGCGTTCCAGTTATCCCCCAGTACCGTAGGGCGGCCAGCAAGGTTTCGGTATCCGAATGACCGCGCCAGTTGAAGTGTCCATTCTCCCGCTCGAGCTCCGCCCGGAGATTCAAATGATTGTAGATTTCACCGTTGTAGGCGAGGGTGAAGCGCCCACAGGGTGAAGTCATCGGCTGATGGCCGGCCGGGGAGATGTCGATGATCGACAGCCGTCGGTGCGCCAACGCAAGCCCGACGCTTTTATCCAGGCAGGTGCCTACATCATCCGGGCCGCGGTGCTCGAGCTGCATTACCATACGCTCAGCAAACGCCGCCTCTGTCTTTCCATCTTTGTGCCAATAGCCGGCGAAGCCGCACATATTATTCGAGCACCTTCCGCATCAAACCTTCCAGCCGAGACACCTGAACTTGGAGTGAATACCATTCCTCAACGCGCCTGCGCCCTTGTATACCCATGCTCGTCCGCAACACGTGGTTTTCAAGCAAATTAGCCAGTCCCTGTTCCCATTCCTCCAGGTCTTCCGCCATAAAACCGCTGATGCCATGCTGAACGATATCGGTATTCACGCCCACGGGAGAAGCGACAACCGGTAAGCCACACGCCATGTACTGGATAAGCTTGTATCCGCACTTACCGCGCTCCCAGGGTCCGTCACGCAACGGCATGATGCCGATATCGAAGGCCCGAATGGATGCAACCTCGGTCTCTTCGGACCACGGCCATATCTCTATCGGTAATCCCTCAATGGCCGCTTCACCCGCGCCGATCGCAACCAAGCGGACATCGTAGTTCCGCTTGACAGCCTCCAGGGACGGCGCAATGTCTAGAAGGTAACGGCTCGTTGCCGGCGAGCCAACCCAACCGATGATTGTTGGACCGGCATTAACATGATCAACAGCGGGGTACCGGTCCAGATCCACGACCGTTGGAACAATTTCAATACGGCGAGCACCGGCAATCCTCGCGCGCTGCGCCAAATAATCGTTCCCGGCAACCACAACCGCCGCGTTTTTCATGACGGCATCAATTTTTCGGCTCAGCGTCTTGCGAACTATCCAGCGATTATGACGGTCATAACGGTGAAACAGCGCGTCATCGTAGTCGACAATATACGGTACTTGGAACGTCGCCAATAAGCGTTCCACAAACGCCGGCATGAACGGGAACAACTCCTTTTCCATCCAGATCAGATCGTACGATCCAATACGCGCCAGCGCCCCTACCCTACGCCAGTAACCGCTCACAACCTCCCGCCACAGCGCTCTTTTCTCATATAGCGCTTCCAAATAGCCATTCGAAAACAGGAAACTGACGTCGATCCGCCAGCTCCTTGCCTCAAGGAAACGCAAATACTGCAACATCCGCACTCGGCTGCTCGCCCCGAGCCGATCATAGCGGGATAAAAGCAGAACTTTCATTTATCTCTAGCACACCGCGAAGCGCTCATTACTTGCGGGGCTGCCCCCCACAACATTCGGTAGCCACGCAGGGTATCTCTTACATCAGCCCACCGCCGTTGCCCAATACAGAAAACAAGTCGAGTCAAAGGTTCCACGAATAACGTTAATCCCATCAGCAGCCAAGCCTGCCATAAAGGAAAATGCTTGAAGCCATATAACAGGCGGCTTCGCAGTGAGTAAAAAAGCCTCGTCGCCTTCACCTGGCGGGACGTACCGCCACCAGCGTGAAAAGCCTGAGCTTCGCTCAGATACATTGCCCCCCATCCGTTCTTTTTAGCGCGATAAGAAAAGTCAACATCCTCAAAATAAACAAAAAATCGATCATCGAGCCCCTGCAGCGCTTCGAAAACAACTCGACGAACCAAAAAAAACGCGCCCATTACGTGATCCACGGATTGGCTCATGGAATGAGACCATCCTTTCATATTTATACCAGATGACTCCCAACCAGGTAACTTATCGAGCCCAAATGCCTGTACGCTTAGCCGGGATAAGGTCGGGAAGCGCGCGCAGGTCCTGGCAACGCGGTTATACTCATCCAGCAGCTGAACCCCGCAAATGCCTATATTCTTGCTCTCCGGTGCTTCCAGGAATGCCAGCGGCGCTTGAATAGAGCCTTCAAACAAGCGTGCATCCGGGTTGAGAAAAAGAATATACGGAGCCGAGCAAGCCGCCGCCCCCTGATTACAGGCCTTGGCAAAGCCCAAGTTCTCCCTGTTGCGAATCACGTGTAGTGGAAGGCTGAAAACCTCCAATGTATCCACTGAGCCATCAGTGGATGCGTTATCCACAACGACCACACTTGCAATGGCTTCATCGCCAAATTGCGCAATAGACCTCAGGCATTCAGCGAGTTGTTGCCCTGAATTCCAGTTGGTTATGACAATATCGAGAGACTGGAAGAATTCCGATACACATTGATTGCTGCCACAGGAAGAAAAATTGTCCATAAATAATCAAATTTTTGAAGGTACGGATTAGTCGCGTTTATCAATAAAAAACCAGCAAGGCCAGCCAACAATGGGATAATAACGACAGCAGCCTCTTTACGAAATCGAACTATGCGAATACCAGCATAAAAGATCCACAATATGGCTGCACTATAAATTAACAACCCAAGCAGTCCAGTTTGAAAAAGCAGTGCTACGTAGCTTAATTCATATGCCCACGGCATGTTTGGATCGCGAACAATAGTATCCAGAGATGCCCCCAACCCACCCCCAATAATTGGCCGTTCATTCCACGCTGAAATAAGCGCAAAAAACTGCTCATATCTTACATTTGCCGAGCCTCCCCTTGAAAAATTAAATGCATTCTGAAATTTATTCGCGAGCACTTCAGCATCAAGGCCAAAACTTACAATTATTCCAACAATCACCGGGAAAACAAAAAACAAACAATAAATCATACGACGTGCGCTATGATTTAATCCACTAAATGCGAAAAGTGCGCCAACCAAAATTGGTGTGATAATAGCCAGACCCCAAAACGCCCTTCTGCCGGAAATTATACAAACGATGAGTGTTATCAATAATGCGAGCCAAACAATCAGTCGCCACCAATTGTTACGAAAAAAATCTCCTTTAGGCACCATCGTGAGCGCTACAAGAAAAGGTAATCCGTAAATTACGGTGGTCATATTAAAGAGATTGTACTCTATAAGCCCATGATAAATTCCGACCGCTGCGCCCTGAAATGATAATATATTTACTACAGCCTGCTTCTCATCAATCAAAGCCCCAAAAACAAGAAAAACACCCATAAGCCCTGAGGTTATTATCCCAACAATTATTGTCTTTTCAAATAGCACAATTGATTCCGGATATCTAATCAAACCGAGAAACAGCATATACACTGTAGGCCAAACAATAAAAACCGTCGCTACGCGCAATGCCCCGGGAGCCGAATGGAGATAGCCCCACAAAACATAGAATGCACCTGTACCAAGGATAAACAAAAAAATGATTAATAATTCCCAATCCACCTTCCAAATCTTCAATGCACCAACCAGTGCTGTAAATGCTAATGCTCCCAACAGCACGCCACGCTGTAACTGGAAGGTTGTAGGCAGAACGAGCATCAGAAAAAAAAAGAACACCACCGTATAACGGAATGCCAGGCACACACTTAACGCCCTCGTACCAGCAAGAAATATCTCAAGATACTTTATGCATATGCGTAGATTGCATAGTTACCCGTTATTGAGGCGATACATGCTCCTTACATGATTAAAACATTTGTATCTTGGAACATATTTTCACCTATCAGTTTAACGCAGCTGATCACGTCACGGTAGGATGAACCCAGCTCTCGCTTCCATCCCGGCGTCATCTATGGAACAGTTTCACCACTTCGGCGTGCTATTCTCACGAAGGCGAGGTTTTGGCAACCATCAGCTGTGTTAAGTTGACAGGCAAATATTTTTAAGTGTTCCATTGTTTATTTAGAAAACTTTTTTGTATAAAAACATGCGAAGCACTCGACGAACTCTATTCGCCAGCTTTTGTACAATACTATGAGATAACCGTCTAAATTGTCGCATGTGAATTGGCTCAATCACGCTCGCAACCATCCGATTTTTTCCTACATGTGTGCCTTTTACTATCTTCTGAAATTGTTTTTCGCTTTCCATTACTCTCATAAGACTAAATAAATTTATCTTCACCCCTACAATGCAACCAACCGCCTTCATTATCTGATAAGAGGATAGTCTGCGACAATCCTTGCTCCAACGATGTGCAAAACACGTTTCATCACGCACGAAGTTAGCAACCACTCTATAGATTAGCCATGTTGGTTCAATTGGCTCTTTCCAAATCCATTCCCCATCAATAAACATAACATCATTATTAACTTTTAACGTATTCTGCCAGTTATAATCCAAAGCAGCCCCGCTCAAATGATTTGTAATACTATCTAGTTTTTCGATACTATTCCACCACGTGAGCACAGGCGAACGCAAACGCTCCTCAATAGACATATTACCTTTCTGACACAGCGCCCGCACGATAATTGTATGAATCGATGTGCCGTTCAACCACGGTGTCTCGTTCAGGCGGTGCACAAAGGGCAGCGCCTCAGATTTCCGCAAACCTGAATGGGCATACGACTTCACTGTCCGAATTAACCCGTCATCCACAGAATGGATGCGGGTTTGAACCATCCATTCAGGCTTACGGTGGATAGAGTAAATGTCCCCCAGCCAGCCCGGCTCACACAACATGGTAGGGCTGCCACCCGCAATCAGGATAAATGAGTTCGAAAACTCTTTTTGGAGACCGTTTTTTTGCAGTTCATGCCATACTAATCTTTCATGCATTCGCGGCCGCACATATGACCCATAATCATGTCGCATTGTGTTAGCAAAAATTTCGGCACAATTTGTTCGACTTAACAGATCGGCTCTGATAATGGCAGTCGGCAATTTGTAATCTGGAAGAGGCAATAGCGTCTCAACAGAGCTAAACGTGGAGCACAACATGGATTCTAATTCTTTAAATCCATAGGTCCGCGGGCCATTGTTACGAGTTGGATACCCTTCAATTCCATCAAACATTATGTTTGTATGCTCCTCTTTACTGCTAGAAAAATAACGCAATCCAAGCTTATTCTCTATAGCTAGAATTAATGATCCGTCATTTTCAATCAGCGAGGAGAGAATTTTCACCATTCGCTGATGAGGTTTTTTATGTCGCACAAAAAGGGCAGCATATTCAAAGACACCATTGCATATAACTATATCAAATTTTTTGCTGAACACGACATCCTCAAAGGATGCACAAAGAACCTGTACATTCTGTAAATCACGAGTTCGCTCGCGGGTAATAATAGCTCGACGTGTGCTTCCTTCCAGGGCTACGACAGCTGCTGCACGCTCACCAAGAAGTCGTGTAATCGAACCGCAACCACAACCGATTTCAAGGATTTTAGCCGATGCTGAAATATTCAGTGATCTGTATGCTAGGGAACGTTCGCGTGAGAAATGATATCTAGTTGGCCAATCTTTAATACAAGCCTCTAACTCTCGTGAATCGCTAGAAACATCTTTACTATTTTGAACAACTCTCAAAATATGATTCTCTATAACATCGCCATCGCTATAGCTGAACTGCTTGTGTTTTTTTAAAAAATGGATCCCATCTTTTTCGAAGAGTGGATTATCTATAACTTCCCTTAACTCCATCAACAAACACCCTTTGCATTACCCTGCGTATTATTCAGTGGTGCACCACTTGCTTAGAGGCCATTAAGTTTAGCGCAGAGCTATCAATTCCAAGTGTCCGACGAACAGCTTCCCAAAGAACAATATTCCATATAATTAGCGCACCCGCGGTAGCCAGGGCGGCCCCCACCATCCCATAAAAAGGGATAAAAATAAAATTAAGAATGATATTGCACAAAGCAGCAACTGTAATTCCTTTTGCAGTAATTTTTTCATACCCAGACATATTTAACAACGGACCAACAATTCCAAATCCTGCATGAATGACATGGGCGATGGATAAAATGGCAAGCGGGGAATATGCCTGCACATACTCCACCCCAAAAACTAATGCCAGGATCTGTTTACCAAAAAAAATAAAAACTAATGCGATTGGTATGGCCAAAACTAGCATTGCACGAGCACTAACAGTAGCAAGGCGCTGAAAACGATAGAAGTCGCCATTAACATGAAACCTGGCAAAATATGGCGTAATAACCATCGCTAGTGCCGCCAACCCGAACGATACCAGGTTTGCACCTTGCACTGCAACACGATACACACCTACCTCATTTGCGCTTGTAAAAAAACCTAGCATTAATAGATCTGTTTGCGCATTAACAATTCCCATTCCTGCGATAAACGAAAGCGGAAAAGCGCTGCTAATCCAGCACCTATATTTATAATAAGGCACAACAGCTGCATCTATTTCTTTGGGCCGCTCACGATATACAAACCAAGCACTGACAAAAAAGGTGACTATGGCTCCCAGTGTGTACAGGGCCATTGCTTGATTTGGATTTAGTGAATTTTCTGAATGAAAAAAAATCACGCAAAATAAAAATAGCATAAAAATCCCAGGCCGGATAATATTTTCCGACAATTGTCCCTGTACTACTTTACGTAATCCTTGCAGAGTGGCACCATTCAATCTTGTTAGCGCGATAAGTGGAACCAGCACGAGACCCCAAAAAAAAGTCTTGAGGTGCAAACCGGAGAAATGACTCCCAAAGAGCCATATAAGAAACATAGCTAATCCGGAAAACACCACTGCAAAAATACTGAGTGCAAGACGGGACCAAATTAAAAGCCCTAAATATAGACACCAATCATTATGTGCATGCGCCTTTGCACTTTCTCGTACGACGAGTTCCGGTATACCAAATTGCGCGGGAATTAATAAAAAAAACACCCACGCAAAAACGTAGGCGTAAATCCCATAGCCCTCCGGCCCCAGCATGCGTGCCAAAACGACGGCGATCATCAGAGATAAAGCCATAGCGGCTATTTTTATAATTATACTAACGATCCCACCGCGCAATAGCTGCGCCTGCAAGCCACCGCTGTGGGGCATGCGAAACGTGATCTTAAATGGCACTTTAGTATTACCCGCCTTGGTACCCTGGCATTCGAGACTCCAATGCGTAAGTTGTTTACGCAACAGAAATACAGAGCGCTGGCGCATTATCTTTGATCAAGCCCACCACTCTACGGGTGGAGCGACTTGCAACGGGCACCGTACCAGCGCCGCATGTCATTGCTCTCCCTGCTCATGCAATGAGGCCTCGCCGAGCTCGGCGCGCAGCACCTCGATCTCCTGGAGCAACGCCTGGCGCTCCTGCTCTTTGCGCCGTAGAAAGCGCAGCGCAAGCGTCGCCTTCTCCGAGAGCCCCCGCGGGGTCAGCTTGTAGAGGTAGGCGCGCTTGTTGCGGCTGTTGCGAAAGTTCGCCGCCTTTACAAAGCCCCGCTCGATCAGCGCCTGCACGCAATAATTGACCCGTCCGAGACTGATGCCGAGCGCGGCGGCGAGCTCGCGCTGGGTCATATCCGGCTTTTGCTCCAGATGACGCAGCACCTGGAAGCGTAGGTCCTCGGGGCGCATAGCTTGATCTTCTACAGCGGCTGTTGCCAATATCGTCGGCTCTGTGAGGCGGCGCATGGGACGCTTTGTGCGTTCAATTAATGAACAGAGGTTATTTAGACCACGATCGGACGCCGAAGGCAAGGGGTTGTGTTCAAAGTGCGCTGGGATCGGCAGGTCGAAAACGGTTCGTCCGGTGCAATACGCTTCGCTATTGCGCCCTACACCTGCTTCGTTAGTAATTGGCGCCAAAGAATCAGCGCAGCACCTCATCCGGGCTTTGAGCCACGAGGATGCGCTCGGACCAGGTGAGCAGCGTCTCGGCATCCGCCGCCTCGATGCGGCGGCGCTGGGCTTCGCTAAGCGCGCCGAATTTGCGCTCCATCTGGCGGATCAAGACAGCGGCCTCACCCTGCTGCAGGCCCTGCTCAAGGCCTTGCTGACGCCCTTGTTGCAGGCCCTGCTTTAGACCGCGCTCCGTGAAGCGCTCGGCGAATGTGCTCATGGCGTGTACCTCGTCGGGGTAGTGTTTCTGGAACACACGGCGTTCATTATCATCCAGCGCGGCGTAGATGTCGATAAAATCCAGGTACTTGGCCTGGCGCTCCGGGTCCGGCTCCAGACTCAGCAGGCCCCGCAGCGCCTGGGCGAAGACCTCCAGCTTGCGCGCCGCGGGATAGGCCATGTTCGGCAGGTTCAAGCGCGCGACCAGGTTGTCGCTGTGCAGGTGCGGCTCGGCCGGTAGCGAGGCAAGCTCGCAAGCCAGGTAGTGGACGCGCAGGTACTCATGGCGATCACCGCCCAGAGCCAGCGCGCGCGGCGCGGCGATGCCGCGCAGGAAGATGACCACCGGCA
>JAGFJL010000167.1 GCA_024102725.1 Nitrococcus mobilis | reverse complement strand
CGCCCGCAGCGCGCCGCCGTGGTTCCGGCCCCTTCGGGCTACGCCCTCCAGGGCCGGAACCACGGCCAGCACAGGCGGACAATTCATTTGCTACAAAACCGGACAAATCTATTTGTTGCTAACAGTGATCGAGCCAAGATTCCGCCGCGCATCGAACTCATACTCCGCACCCTGCTGACTCGGCGCGCAGCTTGGCCGCCGCCAAATGAGGATCCTACCGTGCGCCGGGCCGTTCAGGCGATCGCCTTTAGCGTTGCGATAATCCCGAACACCAAGCCCAGCATGGCCCAAATCGCTGCCAGGATCACCGCGATGAGAGCGGCGATCAGATCGGTTACGCTGACCAAAAAACCGGGTACGAAACCGTGTAGAAACGAAACGAGGACCGTGGCAAGCAAGGATGTGGCAATCAGCAGTACGAGGCCCTTGTTCTCCAGGAAGCGTGGGTGGGCGAGAATCAACACGCCGCCGCTGAACAACTTGCAGGTCATCAGCAGCGCCAAGGTGGCAGCCGCCGCCGTAGCGGGAAAACTGGCATAACCCAGAGCTGCATAGACGGCAGGACCGAAAGGCAGCGCGAGCAGCAACCCGATCAACATCGTGAGCAGCCCAACGGCGGCCACTCCCGCACCCAGGCAGGCGAGCACCAGCAGCAGGCACACGATCAGGGTGAGACCGCCTTGAACCCGCCCGGTGATCCGTTCCGGAAACACCAGCGGCGCGGCCATCAGCAGCGCGGTGAAGACCAGCTGAGCGTCGATCAAAGCCAAACACGGAATACCCCAACCTACGGCGCCGCCGGAATGGCCCAGCAAAGGCGAGGTTACTGCAACACCCAACTCGGCGAGCAGCACCAGCCCGAGTAGACCGAGGGCGAGCAGGAACGGCGGCGTGCGCAGATTGTGCTGCATGGTTTCCTCACTCCTCAAGGCCAATGCGTGCCGTGCTTCCGCGCAAGTTACGGAGCGTGAAGTAGCCGCCGCGATCATAAACGACGAAGGCCGGCTCGGTAGCGCGGCTCGTATCCGCCGACCAGCTCTGCTCCTCCACAGGCTTGCCCCGCAGGTTTTGCCCACTCACCGGGCGGTATCGGATGCGAACATTGCCATGTACGGCGAACTTGGCACGACGCAGCTCGACGTCCTTGGTCGGTACCACCGAAAAAACCGCCGTTTTGTGCGCTGCCAGGCGCAGCTCGGCCGGGAAGGATCGGCCATTACGGGTGAGTTCATGAGCTGCTAGGCGGGGGCCACCGGCCAAACCCTGCAGGGAACGAAGCCAGCCGGGCGGGTTGAAATCCGCGGGCATGGCGCGTTCCCCACCACCGAAAGTGGCCGCAACGCCCACTGCGCAGAGTACCGCTGCGACGGTCAGCATGATTTGCAGAGCTTTGATGCTCATGGTTCGTTGCCACCCGTATCATCGAGGCGCAGCACTCTGACCGCCCGACCCACGACCGGGCGCGACGATCGTTTGGCGCGCCAATAGTGATATTGCAAACGCAGCTCAGCGGGGCTGGCGCCGACCGGCTGTGTAACGGTAAAGGCGGCGTGCCCGCCCGCGCTGGTTCGCACTGCCACCCAACGGCCGGGACGCAACCGGCGCACATCGATCTCAGCGGTATTGCCCCCCCCTACCAGCGCCTGTTTGATCTGCACCAATGTGGGCGCCTGTTGTCCACTGTGGCGCATCAGTCGCAACTGCGCGCCGTTTTTGGGCACCACAGAGCGATCGGTGGCCGTGCGCGCTTGGAACCAGAAGTCGGCCTCGCTGCGTGATGCGCCCCGCGGCACTTCCCGCCCGAGATCCAAGTCACCGTGCCAAGTCTGGCTCACCGCAAACCGGCCGGTTTTGTCGGCAGGGATGTCTTCTTCGGCCGGTTCGACTGGCTCAACATCGGCCGGTGGGACGCGCTCGGCCCCGTTATCAGCATTAAGCCACCACGCCAGGCCGCCGCCGCCGACCATCAGCACCAGGGCTACCGTGACAACCACCCACCAGGGAAAACCGGAGCCTTTCGGCTGCGGCGGCGCCGATTCGGCCACCTCGAAGGCAACCATAGGCCCCTGGTCGTACTCCTCGTCGGTGTTGTCCGCCGACATCACGTCCAGGCGCAGGCCATAGCGCCCGGCCGGGGTTCCCGGCGGCACCGTGACTGTCACCTTGAAGGTGTGCGTCTGGCCCGGCTGCATATCGCGTTGTTCGGGCGGCGCCAGCTGCAGCCAGCTCTCCTGGGCGTCGTCCAGCGGCACGGCTCGGGCCCAGGCTTCCACCGCCCGGCCACCGACGTAGCGCACGGTGAAACCGGCGGAACCCTTGCCGTCACGCAGCACCAGCGTGGCATCGGTGGCGCTGATCTCATAATAGTTGGGCATGGCGATGACAGCTCCTTAGTCTGATCAAACGGGCTCATGTGAGGCGAGACTTGCCGATCACTCGAAGCGCAGCTCCTCCGGGTCATAGGTGACATAGGCGGGTTTCTCGAAGGCCACCACGGCATGGATCAGCTCACGCTGGGCTTGCGCCGCGACTGGAGCGGTAACGAGCAAGTGAAAGGGGCGTTCCCGGCCGTTGCGCTCGACATTTTCCTCGATACGAAAGCCCGTATGACCCGTGGCGATCTCAAGGAACCGCACCAACCCTTGACGGGTACCCCGCTGCCGCGAGAGCTCAGCCGCGGCGGCGCACAGCTCACGCAGGTGCCCCATACCACTGGGCAACGACCCGCCTGACCCCGCGCCGCTGCGGTGCACCAGGAAGTGCTCAAGGTCCACCCAGCGCGCCAGGAAAGCCACCATAGCGTCCGGCGCCCGCCGCGGATCGAACAAACGGTCCAGCGAGGCCAGCAGCTCCTCGAGCGGCTGTGGGAGGCGGGCGGCCACCTCCAGCACGGCATCCAGGGGCGAGCCGGGATGGATCGCATCCTGGTATACCGCCGGTAACAGGGCTTCAATGTCCGAACGCTGCATCGTGCACGGCCTCGATCTCGTGTTCAGCGCTGCAGAACAGATAGCCTTCGCCGACCGTTACCCGGTCCGAGAACTCCGTGGCAGAGGCATGCGTGAACACCTCCGCCCCGTCATCACTTCGGTACATCCCCTGGGGACCACCACACAGCAGCACGGGGATATGATTCGCCGCGGCGGTACGCGGCGCGACGGCCACAGCGTCCACTCGATGCAGCAAGCGCTCGATGTCCCGCAACGGCAGACCGCAGTCGATTCGTGGAACCCGCCAAGCCGGCGTCTTCTCGGCACTGTCGAGGCTTACCACGCCGGCATGGAAGGTCGCGGCGTAAACATGCTCACCGTCACAGGCGATGGCCCGGCAGGAGCCGCCGCGCCAGCCCATCCTCATGGCGGACCAACCCTCGATGCGCTCGGCCTCCCGCCGCAGCTCCCAGCGCAAACAGCCTTCGCCTTCCTCACCGCCTATCGCGGCCAGCCCAGCCCATAAAAATGCCCGGGGGCCGACGCGCTGGGCGGTCAGCACACGCACGTCCCGACCCTTGAGCCCAATGCTCTGGAAACGCTCCAGCTGCTCATCGGCGCACAGATACACCCCCCCGGTCGCACGCGCCGCCACCGCCACCTGGGTGCCGATCCGCGGCGCCTCGACGGCGGTGACTGCGTAGAAGCCCATGTTTTGATCGTTTTCGTCCACCAGCACCGGCACCGGCCCCGACTCCGGCGGCACCTGGAATAGACCCTCGGCGGTAGCCAGGAGCAGTACCGGTTCACCGGCGCGGCGCAGCCAGGCCGCATCATAGACTTCGAAGCCGAGTTCATGGGCCTCCGTCCAGTTCTGACCGCAATCCTTACTCAGGCGGATGCGGCTGATCTCCGCACCATCGGCTTGGCTCAAGGCCACGGCGGCCACTAAGCCCAGCCGGTAAGGACAGCACGACACCCGGCTCACCTGCTCGCCATCGAACCGCGCCAAATGCTCCCAACCGCTGCCGTCGTCCAAGGTGCGAAACAATCGCGCACCCGCCGCGGCGTACCAAAGCCCGCGATGAAACGGGTCAGCGGCTACCGAGCCGATATCGCGATCGGGAGCCTGATCCACGGTAAAGCGCACGCGGTCGGTATAGAGGATTCCCGGCTCGCTTAGCACCGCGTGATAAATGTCGGAGGCGTGCAGCCGCCGCCGCAAAGCCCCGTTGCCAAGCGGATTGATCAGCTCGTTGAGGCGTTCGCGCACGCGCCTTTGAACGGCCTGCGGGTTCTCTTGCGGGTGCAACACCAGCCGCGCGTGCACCGTGACCGGCTTGTACCGGTACCAGTCGATGACGCACGCCGTGCCAAGCGGGCGCCGCGCCTCCACCGCTTGGCGGACCCGAGTCAACGCCTCCTCGGTCTGCGCCCGCTCCAGCTGAGCTTGGGTACAGGCGGCCCC
>JAGFJL010000077.1 GCA_024102725.1 Nitrococcus mobilis | reverse complement strand
GGAGGGAACGGCGCTGGCGGATCTGGCCTTGGCGGCCGGAGCACGGTGGAACATCGAGCGCTGTTTTCAGGAGAGCAAGTCACAGCTGGGGCTGGATCAGTACGAGGTGCGCACCTGGACGGGCTGGCACCGGCATATCACTTTGGTGATGGCGGCTTATGCTCTGCTGGTCACGCTGCGCCGGCACCAGTTGAAAAAAAACCTGCTGCTCAGCCTGGGCGGCCAATGCCCGTGGCCCTCTCTCTGGCCGAGCTGCGACGGTGGTTGTGTCTCACGCCTATCGCCTGGCGACGAGGAGGGCCTGAACAGGCGTTACAGTGGTCCCGCTGGCGTTGGCTACACCAAAGGCCCGCTCAGTTCTACCACTGGGTGAGCCGGCAGCGAATCGCGGGGATCATCGTCGAGCTGTCCGTCGATGATTATTTGCAACTGTAGTACTAAGCGAAAGAAACACCGCTTGCTCTATCTGGCGTGGCGGTGCTGAATGGGCCGGTGATGCTGTCTTTCATCCATGAACGCAGAAAAGACGGCCTGGTCCTGCAGGCGGCCCTTGTCGATGGCGCGCTTATCCGCCTGCGGCCCGTGCTGACGTTGCTGGTATTGTCGGCCTTGTATCGACTCGCGCACCGCGGCCAGCTGCTTGAGGATAGTGGCGGCGAATACAGGCAGCACCCGGCTCCCCAAATGTCTACTGATCTGTCCGCTAATTCTTCGCGGAATTGACGCCGTGATCGTAGTCCGAAGGCGCGTCCATCGCCTGTGGCTGAAGGTTATTGATCTTGTTTGTCTCCACCATTTCGTTTCTTGTCTCGCTTCCAAACTCAAGAATGAACACGGTGCCGCCGCCGGGATTATCAGCGATGCGCACGGTGCTGCCGTGAGCGTGCATGATATCGCGCACGATGGCGAGCCCGAGACCGGCACCGGTGCGCCGTTCCCCGCGAGCGCGCCAGAACCGTTCAAACACCTGCTCGTGAAGGCCAACCGAGATGCCAGGGCCTTGGTCCGCGACGCGAAGGGTGGCCGGGGCAAGGATGCTCACCGTGATCTCGCCGCCGGATGGGCTGTGGGCGATGGCGTTCTCGATGAGGTTGCGCACGGCATCCGCGATGGCATCCGGATTGCCTTTGATATGAATCGGCGCCTCAGCCTCCTCCAGCGCGATTTCGCAACCCTTTTGCAACGCGAGCGGGACCAACGCGCTGATTTCATGTGCAGCAACGGCTGTCAGGTCAACTACCTGCGAAAGGTCGAGCGACACGCTATCCAGGCGCGCCACGCATAGCAACTGATCCACCAGGCGGTTCATGCGTGCCACATCGTCGCGCAGTGCCTGAATTTTGCCGTCGCCCTCCAGCACATCGAGACCGGCGGTCAGGATCGCGAGTGGCGTGCGCAGCTGATGTGCGGCATTGGCGGTGAAGCGGCGTTGCTGCTCCATGCCGATTTCGAGCCGGTCCAATGCCTGATTCACGGCCCGGACCAGCGGCACGAGCTCGGAAGGCAGCTGCTCGGCTGCCAAGCGTATGCTGGGATCACGCGGGCCGATCCGGCGGGCCTGGGCGGAGACCTCGCGCAGCGGCCGCAATCCCCGGCGCAGACTGAACACCCCGATCAAGAGCGTCAGGCCGGCGACTACTGGGATTAGCCATGCCACGTCGGTCAGGAATTCCTCCAAGACCGCATGGGCGAAGTCCTCGCGGTATGTAAGCTGCGCCGAATTTTCCGCTTGACCCTCCGGGGTCCAGTCCTCAGGCGAGCGGGCCGTCTCGCGCGCTTCGAGAAAAACGCCGATCGTGAGGATCACCATTGTCAGCGCGAACACGGCCGCCAGCCGCCAGGCGAGCCGGAACTGCAGGGAATGCCGGTCAAACCTCAAGAGGCGCCCTCTTCAGTGAGCAGATAGCCGATCCCGCGCACGGTATGGATGCCGACCGAAGCGCCCGCCGCTTCCAACCGCCGGCGCAGATGGTGTATGTGCACCGGCACCGGATTCGAGGCCGGTTCGTTATCGTAGCCGTACAATTTCTCTTCCAGCACGGCCCGCGGCACGACTCGGCCCAGACGGCGCATAAGATGTTCTAGCAGTCTGTCGGACTTGGAACTCGACAGACGATTTGTCGTAACGGATTGGCGCCCAGGACATCACGCATGCCAAACAATCCGTGTTGAATACGATTTCGGGCCATCCGCTGGCCTTCAGGGGCC
>JAGFJL010000139.1 GCA_024102725.1 Nitrococcus mobilis | reverse complement strand
TTGCCAAATCAATGCCAATGCGCTTGACTGTCATGTGGACTCCCCTTCTTCCGCAATTGGTAGTTTTCACTTTCCAATCTGGCACACTACGATGCCGAGAGAGGAGGGGGAGTCCATATCATCTGATTTACTCGTCACATCGGCGAAGGCCGGTGTCCGGGCTATTGATTTTACTGGATTACGCAAACCCCTACTTGGTTTGCGCCCTCCGGGCCAGCTGAAGCTGTTCAAATTCCTTCCTACGGATTTGTCCGGCTTTCGCCGGAATGATGAGAAGGTAATTGATAAGTTTCCTTGGTCAGTCGGTAAGCCAGGCATCCATTACTTGTCGGGCGATCGGCCCCGCCACGGCGCTCCCGCTGCCACCATTTTCTACCACTACGGCAAGCGCGATGCGTGGATCGTTAACCGGGGCGAATGCGATAAACAGTGCATGGTCGTGTAAATGTTCGGCCAGGGCGTTGTCCTCGGCACGTTCCTCAGCGGCATGATCCAGACCGAAGACCTGCGCGGTGCCGGTTTTCCCGGCGATGACATAGCTCGCTCCTTCACCCACGCGGCGGGCGGTGCCATGACGACCGTTGACTACCGCTACCATCGCCTCCTTGACCCGTTCCCAATGCTCGGGCGCTTTTAACGCAAGTGCCGCTTCAGAGGGATGCGGTAAGGGTAAGGGCCTGAGCGTGTTCTGGGCTGGCGCACGAGAGGCGCGCCCGAGGTGCGGAACGATTGGTCGGCCGTGATTGGCGAGCAGCGCGGTCGCGTAGGCGAGCTGCAGCGGTGTTACCAGTAAAAACCCCTGCCCGATACCGGTGATGACCGTTTCGCCGGGGTACCAAGGCTCACCCCTGGCCTGACGTTTCCAGCGCCTCGAGGGGAGAAGCCCGCGGAGCTCGCCTTTTAGGTCGATCCCAGTCGGTTGTCCGAAGCCAAATCGCGCCAGCGCATCGTAAATGGCATCGATACCAAGATCATAGGCAAGCTTGTAGAAGTAAACGTCGCAGGACTGGGCGATTGCCTGCTCGAAGTTCATCCGGCCATGTCCCCAACGCTTCCAATCATACCAACGATAATTGCTGCCCGAGAGGCTGAAGTGACCGGGGCAATAGATCGTGTCGCTGGCCTGACGCGCCCCCGTTTCGAGGCCGGCCAGGCCGACGAACGGTTTGATCGTCGACCCGGGAGGGTACTGGCCGCGTAGGCTGCGGTTGAACAGCGGTTTATCCCGATTGGTTTGGAGGTGCTTGTAGTCCTCCAGGCCGATCCCGTTGACGAACAGATTCGGGTCATAGGTCGGTTTGCTGACGAAGGCGAGAATCTCGCCGTTGCGGGGATCCAGTGCAACCACGGCGCCGCTGCGGTTACCCAGCGCGTTCTCTGCGATCCTCTGTAGACGTAGATCCAACGTAAGATAGAGATCCTGCCCTGGTGTCGGGGCGCGGCGTGAGAGCGTTCGAATGATCCGGCCCA
Organism: Nitrococcus mobilis; assembly: GCA_024102725.1. GTDB lineage: Bacteria > Pseudomonadota > Gammaproteobacteria > Nitrococcales > Nitrococcaceae > Nitrococcus > Nitrococcus mobilis_A. The sequence continues at coordinate 38,913 of JAGFJL010000139.1, read as the reverse complement.
GCGCGTTCGTCTCGTGGCGTTCCAGTCCGGCCGTACCATGCAGCAAAGTCTCGTAGTAGCGCTCGATTCCAATCTTGCCGATGTGGCTACTGGGCTGGTACTGGGTGGGATCGGCTTGGTTGAGCTCGTGCTCGTTGATTCGCCCGACGTAGCCGAGGGCGTGTACGGCGATTTTCCCCTGCGGATAGTGGCGGGTCAGGCGTGCCTTAACCTCCACACCAGGGAAGCGCTGGCGATTCACCGCGAAGCGCGCCACTTCGGCTTCGGTAAGCTCGAACTTGAGCGGAATTTCCTGAAACGGCGGTGATTGCTCGAGCAGCGCTTGGAAGCGCTCCAAATCGGTCGGGCGCAATTTCACCAAATGGGCAAGGCCGTTCAGAGTGGCTCGCAGAGCCTTCACCTGCTCGGGGACGAGCACCAAGCGAAAAGATGGCCGATTCTCGGCAAGCAGCATGCCGTTGCGGTCATAGATCAGCCCCCGCGACGGTGGTATGGCCTGCAAACGCAGCCGATTATCCTTCGAGAGGGTAGTGTAGTGTTGGTGACTGAGTATCTGGAGGTAGCCAAGTCGGCTGATAAGGCCGCCGGCGAGTACTAGCATGCCGAGCAGCGTAACGGCTAGGCGGCAGCGTATGATGCGGATATCGTGAGCGTGATCGTTAAGGTGTGGCCAAGACATGACGGCGCTACTGCACCTGGAAGCGGCGGCGAACCGCGCGCAGACCAAGGAATAGAGGTGGCCAGAGCGCGGTACCCGTCAGCGCCGGCAGCCAGTATTGCCAATCGGCGCCCGGCTGGCCGCTCAGTCCCCGGACCCACAGCAAAATCAACCGTATGACCAGCAGCAACAGAAGCGTACTCAAAGCCTGTTGCCACAGTGGAAAGACTCGAATCCGCTGATGCAGTTTGAGTGTGAGGAAAGCGACAACGCCGAAGGCGAGCGCATGCGCTCCGAGCAGGAATCCCTGCAGCACATCCTGCAGCAGCCCGACGGTCCACGCCACGGTGACCCCGACCCGTTGGGGCAGTGCCATACACCAATAGATGAGAATCAGGGCGGTCCATTCGGGGCGCAGTGGTCTTGCCCACATCGGCAACGGTAGGACAGTCAAAACCAAGCCCGCCAGCAGGCTCAACAGGATGATCCGGGCAGCGGAGTGCGCTCGCACGCTTACGGACCGGGCTGTTTCCCCGGCGGCGGGTCGATTTTCTCGTTGGTGCTTGCCAGCCGCACGGCTTGCTGATCGCGCTTGACCAATAGCACCTCCTGCAACCGATCCAGCGCCGCCGTAGGGGTGGCGAGCACCCGCGCGAATGCCGGTCCTGGATCCGTGGTAACGGATTCCACGCGTGCCACCGGGTAGCCGCGCGGAAAGCGCCCGCCCAAACCCGAGCTGATCAGTAAATCGCCTACTCGAATATCCGTGTTGTTGGGGAGGTTGGTCAGCTTCAGTTGGTGGGGGTTGCCGGTACCCACGGCGATGCTGCGGATGCCGTTGCGGTTGACCCGCACGGGAATAGCGTGGCTGGGATCGGTGATCAGCCGTACTATGGCACTGAGCGGCCCCGCTTTGTCCACCTGGCCGACTATGCCATTGGCATCGAGTACGGGTTGGCTGCGGAAGACGCCGTCGCGGATACCTTTGCCGATCTGTATTAAGTGGCTGTATGGATCCAGGTCGATGCGCATCAGCGGCGCGATCAACACCGGCTCCCCGATGTGGTAGGATGAACCGAGCAGTTGACGCAAGCGAATATTCTCTTCTTCGAGTGCGTCGAGCTTTTGTAGCCGCACTTCGTTAAGGAGTCGTCGGGCCTGTAGGCGCTCGTTCTCCGCCATCAATTGGCGCCGCCCCGAGAGCTCCCGCGCGAGCACGCTGCCCATCTCGAAGGGAAAATCCGCCACCACCCGAATAGGATACACCATCGCGGCGAGCGTATAGCGGACGGGTTCGGGCACGCCTTGTCGTTGGTCCAGCGCCATTAGCAATATCGAGAGCAGGGCCAGCACGATGACGCGTGCCGTGATCGATGGGCCTTGTCTAAACAGCGGCTTGATGGCGTGCTCCCAAAACTCGGTGTTACGTCGATATTACGAATAACTCTGACGATCGCGTCTATCGAGCGGTGTCGATCACCCGCCTATGGCCGATCGCCGTAGTAACTGGGTAGCATTTTGGGACATGGCGTTGTTTGAGTCCGTGAACGGCATCGCAGCCCCGCTAAAGGAGTAACTCGGTTACTCGGCAACGAACAGATCAGCGCCGCGTTCGTCCATCAGCTCGAGCGCTTTGCCGCCTCCGCGGGCCACGCAGGTCATCGAGCCCTCCGCGATCACTACCGGCAAACCCGTTTCCTCCATGATTAATCGGTCGATGTTGCGAAGCAGCACGCCGCCGCCCGTCAGTACGATGCCGCGCTCGGCTACGTCGGCGCCGAGCTCGGGCGGAGTCTGCTCCAAGGCGGTTTTTACCGCGCTGACAATGCCGGATAGAGGCTCCTGTAAAGCCTCCAATACCTCGTTGCTGTTAAGGGTAAAGCTACGTGGGACACCTTGGGCGAGGTTGCGGCCCCGGACCTCGATCTCGCGCACCTCCGTGCCTGGGAAAGCGGTACCGATCTCGTGTTTGATGCGCTCGCCGGTGGCCTCGCCGATCAAAATACCGTAATTGCGTCGCACATAGTGAATGATGGCCTCGTCAAAGCGGTCACCGCCGATACGTACCGAGGCCGAGTAGACGATGCCGTTGAGTGAGATCACGGCTACTTCCGAGGTGCCGCCGCCGATGTCCAGAATCATCGAGCCATGGGCTTCATCCACGGGCATGTTGGCGCCGATGGCGGCCGCCATGGGTTCTTCGATCAGAAAGACCTCACGTGCGCCGGCGCCGATGGCGGATTCTTTGATCGCCCGGCGCTCCACCTGAGTAGAGCCGCAGGGAACGCACACCAGCACTCGAGGGCTTGGTTTGAAAAAGCGCGCTTCGTGCACTTTGCGAATGAAGTGCTGGAGCATTTTTTCGGTGACCGTGAAATCCGCAATCACCCCGTCCATGAGGGGGCGGATGGCGCGGATCGTGTTGGGGGTCCGGCCCAACATCAGTTTGGCCTCGGTGCCGACCGCAGCAATGGATTTGGGGCCGCCGTCTCGATTCTGTCGGATGGCCACTACCGAGGGTTCGTTCAGCACGATCCCTTGGCCACGAGAGTAGATCAGTGTATTGGCAGTACCAAGATCGATGGAGAGGTCGTTAGAGAAGAGCCCGCGAATTCCCTTGAACATGCTCGACGTAACGCCTATTCGGAAGACTTTAACAACCCAACCGAAAGGTGGGGCTTGGGCAAGCTTGCAAGTATGTTAAAATTTTTTGATTTATCGCTTGATTGAACGGAGTCTTACACTATGTCCCTTGGACCCTCGCAGGTTCGAGAAATTGCACATCTTGCACGTCTTGCAATAGACCGCAACGATATACCGGCCTACGTGGAAAATCTATCGAGAATTCTCGATTTCGTGGAGCAGTTGGGTTCGGTTGCAACCGAGGGCACGGCGCCGTTGGCCCACCCGCTCGAGATGCCGCAACGGCTGCGCGCGGATGTGGTCGAGGAGGAGGATCAGCGTGAGCTGTTCCAGTCCATCGCACCGGCTACGCAAGATGGACTGTATTTGGTGCCAAAGGTGATCGAGTGACTCGTGCACCAGCAGCAGTGCCTGCGTGTGCGATTGGTTTGCAAACCTAGGGTCCCGACCCCGTTTGACAGGATCCAAGAACTATGCACAAAAAAACCATTGCGCAGCTGGCGGCGGGTCTGCGCAGCGGTGACTTTACCAGTATCGAGCTCACACAGGCGTGTTTGGAGCGCATCCGGCGGCTCGACTCGAAGCTCAACGCGTTCATCACCGTCTCCGAGGAGCAGGCTTTGGCCGCCGCACAGACGGCCGATAGCACTCGGGCCGCTGGTCGGGGTGGAGCGCTCACCGGTATTCCAATCGCTCACAAGGATATTTTCTGTACCCAGGGGGTGAAGACCAGCTGCGGTAGCCGCATGCTGGATAATTTCATTGCCCCCTACGATGCGCATGTGGTCGAGCGTTTGAAGGCTGCGGGCGCGGTCATGGTAGGCAAGACCAACATGGACGAGTTCGCTATGGGCTCGTCTAACGAGACCAGTTTCTTCGGCCCGGTGCACAACCCTTGGGTCGATACGGCCGTGCCGGGCGGGTCCTCGGGTGGTTCAGCCGCAGCTGTGGCAGCGCGGCTGGTGCCGGCAGCGACGGGTACGGATACGGGCGGCTCCATCCGTCAGCCGGCGGCGCTGTGCGGCATCAGCGGACTCAAACCAACCTATGGGCGAGTCTCCCGGTACGGCATGATCGCCTTTGCTTCGAGCTTGGATCAGGGCGGACCGATGGCGCGTACCGTAGAAGATCTGGCCTGGCTGCTCGAGGTGATGGCGGGTTTCGATCCGCGCGATTCTACCTGCGTCGAGCGCCCGGTGCCGCGCTATGCGGCCGGTATCGATGCGCCGCTGACGGGCTTGACGATCGGTCTGCCCAAAGAATACTTCGGTGCGGGGCTGAGTCCGGCGGTCGGCGACCTCATTCAGGCAGCGATCGAGGTGGTGCGGCGTTTGGGTGCGCAAATCAAGGAGATCTCGTTGCCCAATTCGCACCTGGCGGTGCCGGTCTATTATGTGATCGCCCCGGCCGAGGCCTCCTCCAACCTCTCCCGTTACGATGGGGTGCGGTACGGCTATCGCTGTATCCAACCTCGGGATCTGGAGGACATGTATGAGCGTACCCGCGGCGAGGGTTTTGGCGCCGAGGTCAAGCGCCGCATCATGGTGGGCACTTACGTGCTCTCGGCGGGTTACTACGATGCCTATTACCTCAAGGCGCAGCAGGTGCGCCGCATGATCCGGGACGATTTTATCCGCGCTTTCGAGGAAGTGGATGTCATCCTGGGGCCGACCGCGCCGACGGCGGCCTTCGATCTGGGCGAGAAAACCTCAGACCCGGTGCAAATGTACTTATCGGATATCTACACGATCGCAGTCAACCTGGCGGGTTTGCCCGCGCTGTCGATTCCGGCGGGTTTCGCCGCAGGACGGCCGGTGGGGCTCCAGCTCATAAGCAATTTCTTTGCTGAGGAGCGATTGCTCAATGTGGGACATCGGTATCAGCAGGAGACCGATTGGCATGCGCGCATACCACCCGGCTATGAGTGAGCCGGGTGGCTGCCGATAAGCGGCGGCGCACTGAATTTCTGGGACTAGAGAGAGGCAGGCATGGACTGGGAAGCGGTCATCGGGCTCGAAATCCATATTCAGCTGGCGACCAAGACCAAGATCTTCTCCGGGGCGGCGACAGCCTATGGCGCGGCACCCAATACCCAGGCCTGTGCCATCGACCTCGGCATGCCCGGTGTATTACCCGTGCTCAATGAGCAGGCTGTGCGCATGGCCGTGAAACTGGGTCTTGCGCTGGGAGCGACCATTGCGCCGCGCTCGGTATTCGCCCGCAAGAATTACTTCTACCCGGACCTGCCCAAGGGCTATCAGATCTCACAATACGAACTGCCGGTCGTGGCCGATGGCGAGCTCAATATCGAGCTCGACGGTGGTGTGAGCAAGCGCATCGGAATTATCCGGGCGCATCTGGAGGAGGACGCCGGCAAGTCCTTGCATGAGGGCTTCGAGCAGGTTACCGCAATCGATTTAAACCGTGCCGGAACGCCGCTGATCGAAGTGGTTTCGGCTCCGGATATGCGCTCGGCGAAAGAGGCTGTAGCGTATATGAAGAAGCTGCACAGCTTGGTGCGCTATTTGGAGATCAGTGATGGCAACATGCAAGAGGGCTCTTTCCGCTGTGACGCCAATATCTCGGTGCGCCCGCTGGGTGAGCAGCGCCTGGGAACTCGGACCGAGGTGAAGAACGTCAATTCCTTCCGCTTCGTCGAGCGTGCCATCAATTACGAAATCCAGCGCCAAATCGAGTTGCTGGAGGCCGGCGGCGAGGTAGTGCAGGAGACGCGTTTGTTTGACACCAGCCGCAATGAGACCCGCTCGATGCGGACCAAGGAGGAGGCGAACGACTATCGCTACTTCCCCGATCCGGATCTATTGCCGTTGGAGATCGAGCCCGCATTGATCGAGGAAGTTCGCAAGACGCTGCCGGAGCTTCCCGATGCCAAGCGCGAGCGTTTCATGCGGGACTATGGGTTGGATGCCTACGACAGCACGGTGTTGACCGCAAGCCGCGCCCTGGCCGATTATTTCGAGGCGGTGGCGGCACGGTGCGCCGATGCCAAGTTGGCCGGCAATTGGGTCATGGGGGAATTGGCCGGGGCCTTGAACAAGGCGGGGCTCGATATTACCGAGGCGCCGGTTAGTTCCGAGATGCTTGGCGTTTTGCTCCAGCGAATCAAGGACAATACCTTATCGGGCAAAATTGCCAAGGAGGTCTTCGAGGCCATGTGGAACGGCGAAGGTGGGGCCGATGCCGTGATCGAGCAGCGCGGACTGAAACAGCTCACCGATCGTTCCGCCCTCGAGGCCGTTATTGAGGAGGTCATCGCAGCTAATCCGAACCAGGCGCAGCAATACCGCGCCGGTAAGGAGAAGCTGCTGGGATTTTTTGTGGGTCAGGTGATGAAAGCAACGAAGGGTCAAGCCCACCCGCAGCTCGTCAACGAGTTGCTGCAAGAAAAGCTCGGTGGCTGCAAGATTATCGAGTGAGGCCAGCCGTTGTCGTGGCGACGGGCGTTCCTGGCGCAATGCTCTCGCGGGCGCCGCAGACCGGGCAGCGCGGATCCGAGCGCAGCCGCAGAATACGGAATTGCATGGTCATGGCCTCGACGATCAGCAACCGAGAATCGAGCGGTTGCCCGAGCCCCACCAGGTTCTTTATGGCTTCTACCGCCTGAATACTGCCGATGACGCCCGGCAGCGGGGCCATGACACCGGTTTCGCTGCAGGTCTCGCCGGCTTCGCCGGCCTCGGGATAGACACAGTGATAGCAGGGCTCGCCGGGGCGATCGGCGCGGAACACCGCGACCTGTCCCTCCATGCGGATCACTGAACCGGAGACCAGTGGGCGCCGGGCGGTCACGCAAGCGGCGTTCACCGCATAGCGGGTAGCGAAGTTATCGCTGCCGTCCACGACCAAGTCAACGGTTTCGACCAGCGTGGGTAGATTATCCGAGTCGAGCGTTTTCGTGATCGACTCCACCTGAACTTCCGGGTTGAGCGCCTGAATGGCTGCGGCGGCCGAATCGACCTTCAAGCGGCCGATATCGGCACTGCGGTGGATGATCTGGCGCTGCAGATTGGAGAGCTCGACCCGGTCGAAATCCGCCAGTACGAGCGTACCGATGCCGGCACCGGCCAAATACATGGCCGCCGGCGAGCCCAGTCCACCCAGGCCAACGATCAATACCCGGCTCTCAAGGAGCTTCTCCTGGCCTTCGATGTCCAATCCAGGGAGCATAATTTGGCGGCTGTAGCGAAGCAGTTGATCATCATTCATGGCAAGAATGGACTCGTGACTCGTTAGCTGAACCGGACCACGCTGAATAGCGAGTTTACAACTATAAGCCCTGTGCCCCTGGGCTGGCTAGCCGAGGAGGGAGACACTCGCCCGCTCCAGCGGATCTGGGCCCGGGCAGGCTCGCCTGGCATCGAAAAAGGCCCCGCGGTTTCCTGGCGTTTTTGCAGGGAGGTATGTTAAAAAGCCATCCTGATAGAAATGCATTGTATTCGTGTTCATAATTGAGCCGGTGCTACTCTTGGCTCAAAGGTATCCTCCTGTTCGGAGCAACGAGAGTCCGCATTTATGAATGTATTGGACGAGGGTCAAATCGGTTCCTCGAGCGTAGTCGTCACGTTCGCGCGTGTGCGTGAGTTAATCGATGTCGGCGGGCCTGTGGTCGTGATTCTAGGCCTCATGTCCATTATTGCGCTCGCGATTCTATTCCTTAAACTGTGGCAATTCCGCAGCCTGCAGCTCGGCGATCGACGCACCGCCGGCGAGATGCTCCGGCTCTACCGCAGTGGACGTGGCAAAGAAGCGATGGCATTGGCTCGCCGGTCGCGCAATCCGGTGGTGCAGGTTCTCGCACTCGCAATTGGCGGTCGGCGCCGCAGCGAGCTCTCGGAAGTCTCGGAAGCGCAGGTGCGCGAAGAGGTCGTCCGGGTCGCAACCGATCAACTCGAGGCGCTACGCTCTTATTTCCGCCCGCTCGAGGTCATTGCTTCGCTGGCACCCTTGCTTGGCCTGTTCGGCACGGTGTTGGGTATGATCACGGCTTTCCAGCAGCTTCAGCAGGCTGGCAATCAAGTTGATCCGGCCATTCTCTCGGGTGGTATTTGGGAGGCACTGCTGACGACCGCCGTCGGTCTTGCCGTTGCGATACCGGTGGTCGTGGTGGTCAATTGGTTGGAGCGTAAAGTCGACCGTTTGGCGCACGAGATGCAGAGCACGGTTACTCAGGTCTTTACGCTGGGGCTTGCGGAGGCTACCGAGGATTTTGCACCGAACGCTGAGGGAGACGATGAACAGCAAACCGCTGGCTTCCGCGCCGACGGCGTTGGCTTTCGCGCCCGTGTCGCTGGCGAATAGGCCCAGACCGCGCCGGGCGCTGGTTAGTCTGACACCGCTCATCGACGTCGTATTCATTCTCCTCGTTTTCTTTATGTTGGCTTCCTCATTTTCAAATTGGCGATCCATCGAGCTCAATACCCCCGTTCGTACGGGAGGCCGCTCCACAACCGGGCAAGCGGTGTTGATCGAGGTGCGCCAGGATGGTTTGCGCCTTGCCGGGGCTCCCGTTACACGCGCAGCTCTTGCCGGCCGGGTCAAAGAGCGACTGGCGCGGCAACCGGAGTTGCGAGTCTTGGTTCGGTTGGCGGATGGTGTGGTTCTACAGGAGGCGATCACCGTGTTCGATCGGCTTACTGCCGCGGGGGTAAAGGATCTATCACTGGCCGGTAGTTCGCCGTAGTGAGCGAGGTTTGCTATGCAGTTTCAGCCGAGCCGCCCAAAAAACGACGAAGAGCATATCTTGCCACTGATCAACGTGGTCTTTCTGCTGTTGATCTTTTTCATGCTGGCCGGGCGTTTCACCACCGCCGATCCGTTTAAGGTCAAGCCACCGGCCTCGGCCAATGAGCATCCGGCCCATGAATCGGAGGCGACCGTGCTGATTGCCGCCGATAAACGGCTTGCCTTGGATGGCGAGGTGATGAGTGCGGACGCGCTTGAGAAAGCCATGGCCGAGCGCATCCGCAGCGGTGGGCCGACCGTGGTCCGGGTCAAGGCCGACGGCCAGGCGGAGGGGCTGCGGGTGGTTGATCTTATGGAGCGGCTGCGCCGGGCCGGCGTAGTAAAGTTGCGGTTGCTGACGGTGCCAGCCGGATGACAACGCTCTCGAGCCGGCATTGGGTGGCGGCGTTTGCAATCGCAACGGCCGTACATGCCGGTATGCTGCTCGGGCTCTTGTGGCAGACGCCGCCGCCGAGTGCCCAAAGCGCCGGTTTCAGTGGCATCGATATTTCATTAGGCCCGGCCGGTGGCGGCGGAGCTGCTGAGGCGAGCGCCGATACGCCGCCCGAGCCCGCGCACTCAGCGAAAGCTCCCGAGCCAACCGCCTCGGAGCCAAAGCCGGAGGTGACGCGCCCAGCCCCGCCAATAAATGAAACGGTTGCGGTCGCAGAACAAAAGCCGCTCGAGCCCGTCGTGGACAATGAGCCGCAAGCTCCAACACCGCGGCCGACCCCGGTCAAGCCGGCCAAAAGTGAGCCCGTAGTGGAGCAGGCGCCGCGCAAAAGCACACCGCGGGAGCGCGCTCCGAAGCCCCTCGTGCCGCCGCAGCCCGAGCCGCCCCCGGTAAAGGCAGTCGAAGCAGCGCCGCCGCCGCTATCGCCCAAACCTCGCACCGCGGCCCATAGCTCGGCGAGCGAACGCACGGCCGCGTTGACGCCTTCGGCCAAGGGCGCAACGGCTAGCCCTGGACAGACGGCCGAGCAGGCGAGTGACCATGGCGATGCAACCTCGGGCGGAGGATCACCCGGCGCGGTCGCTGATTATGCGGCACTCATCCGGGCCTGGTTGGAGCGGCACAAGCGCTATCCGCGTCGTGCCCAACTGCGTCGCCTCGAGGGTACGGCGCTGCTCTACTTCGTCATGGATCGCCAGGGGCAGGTGTTGGATTACCGTATCCGGCAAAGCGCCGGTTCAGCCATCCTTGATCGGGCGGTGAAAGCGATGATCGAGCGGGCGAATCCGCTGCCTGCGATGCCGCAGGACATGCACCAGGCGCGCCTGGAGTTGGTTATTCCGGTTCGATTTTCGCTACGCTAAGCAAGCGAAGCCCGACGAGGCGGGGAGGCTGGAACAAAGTGGGGTCGTGGAACAAAGTGGGGTCGGGTCTTGTTTAAATACATTGTGCACGGTACCCAAGCCACCTCATCCCGCCCACTGCGAATCGAGTTCTTCGGCGCGCTATACTGAACAACAGTGTGCGACCCTACTGAAATAAAGCGCCGATCGAGACGCTTCGCCGGGTCGTGGCGGATGAAGGCGGCTTAAGGGCGTGCGATTCGAAAAGTGTCAAGACGCCCACCGCTGGGCGGCGCCATCGAGCGCGTTCTGCGCCTGGGCGCCAACAGCCTGCTGGGTACGCGGCGCCTGAGCGTGGCAGTGCCCGCTCGGTACTTGCCCGTTATGACCGGACATATCGCTTCAGGTAACGGTAGGAAGCGAGCAGACGCAGCCGGAACCGCTGCTCACCGGCGGGCGGCGCGCGATGCACCACGGCTCGCCGATAGCTGCGCAGTGTTTGGATGGCAAAGACACGGGCGGCCTCCTTGCCTCTATCGCGCTCCAGAAACGCGATCCGCGCCGCCTCCAGCCGCTGAGATTCCGCAAACTCCGCCTGACGCTCGCTAGCGGCCTCGGCCATGAGATTCTGTCCTTATTACGTCCAGGGTTCCGCTCCGGGAAAATCACCGCTATAGTGTTATGCCAACGCGGGTTTTACCGATCGCTTACTTACAAGTCATACACGTCAGCTGCGTATTGCCAACTTCGAGCCATCGGGCTCCCGGGCCGCATCGGCAAATTCATCAATGGCTACACCCAGCTTCTGCGGATCTTCGATCACCACGTAATCCCACCGGCCGTAGCTACCCAATTGGTTCACCGCCTGCACCCAGCGTAGGGCGGCTTTCGCCTTCACATCCGCGTCGTCACCGTAGCGCCCTTTGAGCTCCACGATGAGCTGAAATCCGTTATCGAGGGCGACGATGAAATCCGGAATATACCTGGTCGGGATATTGTTTTTTCGGTAGGGAATCGCAAAGTCGAGGTGATCGTTCTTGATCTTGACCCAACGCGCCACACCGGGGTGAGAATCCAGGGCAAAGGCGGCGCTCTGTTCCCATTTACCGGTATCCGCCACCATGGCGTTCAGGTGGCATTTTCTACCGGATAGACCGGCTTGGTCGAGTAGAAATCGACGTGCCGGGTACCGCCATTCCCACTCGCGCTCTGGGGAATCACGGGTAGCTTTTGCGTCGCAGGGCACGCCCCACCACCTGCTCGCAGAGCAGCTGCGAGCCGAACGGCCGCAAACCGACGATGTGAGTCACTGTATTGGCATCCCAGCCTTCGGAGAGTATGGCAACCGATATGATGCAGCGCACGTCTCGCTCCGGCGGCCTTCTCGTTGTGTTTGCAGACCAGCTCCGACCATTCCTCCGGTACCCGGCCGCCAGGCCATTCCGGCTTGCCGATGGTGTCCAGGATGAAGCGTAGCCGCCGGGTCTCGTCCTTAGTGCCGCCCTCTTCGATGTCTTCCACCACCCTGGAATCGATGCGCTCCGTCACTTCCTGGCCCGGCTCGTTGCGGAACCTCGCCGTAGCCGCCTTCGCCGGCCGCCAACCACTCGTAAACCGCCTTGGCGACTCGGGTATCACGGCAGACAATGATAAAAAACCGGCGGCACCGGATGCTTGTGCTGCTGCTTCAGGGGAAAGACTTGCCCACCTCGTTGCCGGAGCCCTGGAGGTAGAAAGGTGTTGCGGACAGGTTCACGCACAGCCGAATGCCTTTCTTCTTGCCGCCCGTCAGCTTGTTGATCCGGTCCAGCCCCTCGATCCAGTAGTGGCCTCGCGGGCGTCCTTCTTCGCCAGCGCGTTGTCGTCAATCAGATCAGTCTCGTCCGTAATGCGATCGGCGAGCGCCGGATCCAGCTCCTGCAGGCGCTCGCGGATGGTGACGTTGGGGCAGACGATCAGCACTGTGTCGCTGAAACACTCATCGGTGGGCGCGGCCACCCGGTTGAGAATCGACCAGGCCGCGAGCATCCCCATTACCGTAGTCTTACCGGTGCCGGTGGCCATCTTGCAGGCATAGCGGGTAAAGGCGCTGAAGCCCCGGGCCTTGGCCTCCTGACCCGGCTCGTCCCGGGGAATCTTCGGTAGATTTTTGCGATAAGGCTCGGCCGCCTCGGTGAGGAAAATGATTGTCTCCGTCGCCTCGATTTGGGCAAAGAACAGCCGCTGCATCCAGTCTTCGGATCGCCAGATCTGCAGCAACTCCCGCGTGACGCCGGCGACGCCATCGTACTCGCGCCCGGTGAGGGCGCCTTCACGCCACACCTGGACCCGCTGCCGCAGCAGGTTGACCAGCGCCAGCTCCTCTTCCTGGCCGACCTCGGCATCGCCGAACAGCCCTGCCTGCTGCCGCACGCCGCGCCCGGCGTGCTCGGGCACGCGAAAATAATAGCTTGCCGGCCGCCGACCTTCCGCTTTGACCGGCGTCTTGGTCTTCTCGATCCGCCAATGGCATTTGGGCGCGTAGATAAGGATAATTGATAATGGGCGAATCGACCTCCAGTGGGCCGCCGGGAGCTTGCGCCTCACGCCTTGCATCAGGCATACATCAGCCGCCGTCCTTTGGGCTCGGGAACGGGCCTTCCTTCTTCCCGGGCCGTTTCCACCCACAGTTCCACGGCTTCGTTCGCCGCCTGGAACGCGTCTTCCCGTGTGTCTCCGTGTGCCATGCAGCCGGGCAACTCCGATACATCGACGACAAAGGCGTCGTCCTCTTCACTCCAATAGATGATCATTTCAAATTTGTTCATTACTCGCTTACCTCCAGATGGTACCTGGCGATGATCGCTCGCACTTGCTGCACCTGATAAGGTTTCGCCTTGGCACCGCTTTCCTGCAGATTGAACCGCTCCTCGATCCCTTCACGACTGAACACATGATGGCTACTACGAGTGTGCTCCGAGAACCCAAATCGCCCCAGCAACTGACACAGATCAGCGAATGCAACATTAGCGTCGGAACCGTCCCTCACTACCTGCCAAAAGCTTCTCGATTTTGCTCATGACGCGGGCTCCTGCACCGCCATCAGCTCATTGCTGCGCTCGTCGAGCACCTTCACCGTGAAGGGGCCGCAGACGCGAGTGATCCTGTTGTTCCGCTCGGGCCGGTCCACCAACGTGACCGTCTCCGGCTCCTCGTTGTTGGCGATGGATTTGAGCGTGATGCGTGGCACCAGCCCGCCGACCTCCCCGCCCTTACGGTTCTGCCGGCGCTGGTTAGACGAAGCCGCCGGCCGGCCTGCGCTGCGACTCCTTCAGCTCGTACCAGGGGAACGTGGCGGTCGGCAGCCGCTGCTGCGCCGGGGCCAGTGGCACGCGGGAGGTATCGCAGGTGCTCCAGCGCCGACCCCATTGTTCGGCGACGTAGGCGGTGGTGCCGGAGCCGCAGGTGGGGTCGAGAATCATCACCACGGTCATATCCATAGGCTGCGCTACCGCGGGATACGGGCTCGCAAACCTGAATACCCAGGGGGCCATACATGGAGGCTGGCAGAGTTCACCTAGCGGGATTTTAAGTGGCGGGGAGACAGCAGCCATGGCCAATGACCGTAGGTCGGGTTAGCCTGCCAGGGCGTAACCCGACATCCTGGAACCGCGACCGCCGTAAGCCGGATGATATACCGCACCTCAACGTATACTCTGCTGGTCAAGGATGCAAAGGTCTGGCACGGCTCGGTGCCACCATAGATTATGATTGTTCCAAGTTCGAGTCCGTCTCGCGAGCGACGCGGCGGCGGGTGTGTCGGTCACGGCGCCTCAGCACCGAGAGGAGCATGCCTTAGTTTGGGCGGGCGCGGCCCTCGTAGAGGAAGGCCATGGGCTTTGGCCCTTTCATATACCCGGTCTTGAGTTGAGCGATGGTGAAACCGGCTTGTTCAATAAGGTTTCGAATAGGTCGGTTCAGATGGCAACCGCCGCTGATCCTTTTCCAAATCGGAGTCAACCGATCTTGCCATTTCCTGACACGCTCCTCCGGTCCCAGTCCATGCTCCACGAACAGCAGCTGTCCGCTCGGCGTGAGCACGCGGCGCATCTCGGCAAGGGCCGGTACTGCTTTTGGAATGGTGCACAATGTCCACGTCGTCACCACCGTATCGATGCTGTTATCAGCAAGTGGGATCGACTCCGCCGAGCCTTCGATAAGGGTCATCGGTATGGTTGATCGCTCGGCGGCATACCGCGCCATCGCGATCAGCCGTGGCGAGGGCTCCAGGCCCTGGATGTCGCGCACGCCGGAGGGGTAGAAGGGCAGATTCAGGCCGGAGCCGATGCCGATCTCCAGCACATGGCCCTGCGCCATGGCGATTATCCGTTGGCGATAAGGCACAAGGTGGCGATTGCGCATCGCCAGATGGCAAAGCCTTGGCAGAATCACATCGTAATAGAAGCCCATGCCTCGTTCCTTTCGCTTTGCTATAAAGTGCCTCTAAACATATCTCAGCTACTGCTTGCCAAGCTGTTGGGAGATTCTCGATAGCGCACGGAGGGGTGCTCGGCTTGAGGCACTGGAATTCAGCTCAAAGCCACGGCGAAGGGTTGACGCTGAGCGCAGCGACGGCGCGATTCGTCTCGAAATCGGATTTGCCCGCCGCTCTCCAAATTGTCATAGAGGGTAAGCCCTACCATTTGTCTAGCGAGAAATGGCACGAAACGACCCGTAAAACCGCTGAAAAGCAGGTCGTTGCGAGGCTGTCGATGGTCTATAATAGGCTGTTTGGATTGGTGCCGAGGAGAGGACTTGAACCTCCACGGGGTTACCCCCACTAGCACCTGAAGCTAGCGCGTCTACCAATTCCGCCACCTCGGCGTGTGCGGCTCGCGCACCAAGGCGCGCGGGCCGCACATTTTGCAGGTGGTGAGCTGGCCTGTCAATGCCGTGCCGTAGAAGGGCGCTAGTGCGCGGTCTTCGGCGGTATTCCCGGATAGCATTGATGGATGAATTTTACCTCACATCGAAACGAACGGTAGCGAATGACCAAAGAACACGGCGCAAGTCTGGAGGAAGACCCTTATCTCGAACGTGAACGGCGCAAATACGCGCAGCCGATCCCCAGTCGCGAATACATCATCGACCGGCTCGCCGAGCAAGCTCGCCCGCTTACCCGAGCGCAGCTTGCGGAGCTCTTCGCGCTGACCCAGCCCGATGAGCTAGAGGGCCTGCGCCGGCGCTTGCGGGCGATGGAGCGCGACGGCCAGTTGATCCGCAATCGACGCAGCGGCTATGTCATCGTCGACAATCGCGACCTGATCCGCGGCCGAGTGCGCGCGGCAGTGGATGGTTCGGGCTGGCTCAAACCGGATCGTCCGGGCTCGGAGGTTTACCTCCCGCCACGCGCAATGCTCAGTCTACTACACGGCGACCGCGTGGTGGTTCGATTGGTGAATCTCGATACGCGCGGCCGCCCCGAAGGCGAGTTGGTGGAGGTTCTGGAGCGGGCCAACCGGCAGGTGGTGGGCCGCTATTATGAAGAAAGTGGGGTGGGTTTTGTGGTTCCGGCGAGCCGGCATCTTCACCAGGACATCATCATACCGGCCGCAGAGCGTAACGATGCGGCTTATGGGCAACTTGTAGTCACCGAGATCCTCAGTCAGCCGGCCAAGCGCCGCCAGCCCATCGGTCGTATCGTCGAGATACTAGGAGCGCATATCGAGGTTGGCCAGGAGATTACGGTTGCCGCAAGCGCTCATGGGATTCCGGTCGATTGGCCCGCTGAGGTCGAAGCGGCGCTCGCTGGATTTACCGATCGAGTGCCGGAATCGGCCAAGCAGGGACGGGTGGATTTGCGCCACCTGCCCTTGGTTACCATCGACGGGGTTACCGCGCGCGATTTCGACGACGCGGTCTACGCCGAGCCCATGACCAACGGTTGGCGCCTCTACGTGGCGATCGCCGATGTTTCCCACTATGTTCGCCCCGGGACGCCGCTCGAGCGCGAGGCCGCCAAACGCGGCAATTCCGTCTACTTCCCCCGCAGCGTGGTGCCCATGCTGCCGGCAATACTCTCCAACGGATTGTGCTCTTTGAATCCGCGCGTGGATCGCCTTTGCGTGGTCTGTGAGATGCAGATCAGCCGAGAGGGCGCCTTGCGGCGTTCGCGTTTCTATGAAGCGGTCATACGTTCCCGGGCACGGTTGACCTACGAAGTGGTCGCGGCGTTGCATGGGGAGCGTGATCCGGCGTTGCGTCGGCGCCACCGCGGACTGCTCAAGCATCTCGATCATCTCTTCGGCGTCTATCGTGCGCTGCGCAAGGAGCGTGATCGCCGCGGCGCGATTGACTTCGAGACCACCGAAAGCACCATCGAATTCGATCCAGCGGGGCGGATCCGCGCCATTCATCCGGCCCGGCGGACCGAGGCCCACCGAATGATCGAAGAGTGTATGGTAAAGGCCAATTTGGCGGCGGCGCGCTTCCTGCGCCGCCATCGCATGCCGGCTCTGTATCGGGTGCACGAGCCGCCGGAGACGGCACGGCTTGAAAAGCTACGTGCCTTTCTTGGTCAGACCGGGTTGCGCCTAACCGGCAGCGATAAGCCTCGGCCCAAGGATTTCGCCCGGCTGATGCAGCGGGTACGCGAGCGGCCCGATCGTCATTTGATCGAGACGGTATTGCTACGCTCGATGATGGCCGCCGAGTACCGACCCGACAACGCCGGGCATTTCGGGTTGGCGCTGGATGCCTACACTCACTTCACCTCGCCGATCCGACGCTATCCCGACCTGATCGCGCATCGGGCCATCAAACACATTCCCTCCGGTGGCCGCGCCGCGACTTTCGAGCTCAGCCACGATCAGCTGACCACCCTCGGAGAGCATTGCTCCATGACCGATCGGCGCGCCGAGGAGGCGACCCGAGACGCGGTGATGACTCTCAAATGCCGCTATATGGCCGAGCGCGTGGGGGAGGAACTGCCTGGGGTAATCAGTGCGGTGACTTCGTTTGGCCTGTTCGTCGAGCTCGATGAAGTCTATGTCGACGGGCTCATCCACATCACCAATCTGGAGAGCGATTACTTTCATTTCGATCCCATCGGTCATCGCCTCGTTGGTGAGCGCACCGGCAAGGAGTATCGACTGGCCGATCGGCTGCGGGTGCGGGTCGCGCAAGTGGATATTGACGAACGCAAGCTCGATTTGGCGCTGGTGGCGCATCCTTTGGATGCGCACGGCAAGCCGATAGAGTCGCCGCGGCGCGGGCCGGGGCGCCGCCGCAAGGCTCATCCGGCGCAGCGCCCCGCATCGGCGAGAAAGGCTAGCGGCGGAGAACGCTCGCGGAGCAAGCGCCCGCGCTAGCGTAATGACGCAAAATCGCATCATCCATGGTCTGCATAGCGTCCGCGCAGCGCTACGCTATGATCCCACCCATGTCGTTGAGGTTTGGCTTGATCGGCAAGGCCGCAGCGGGCGCTGGCAGGCACTGCGCCGTCAGCTAGAGGTGCTCGCCTGCCCTGTGCATTTGGTCGACCGTCGGCAGTTGGATCGCCTCACGAGTGGGCAGGTACACCAGGGCGTGGCGATTCGGTACGCTGGGCAACCGCCTCGGGCCGAGCACGAGTTGGAGGCATTGCTCAGCGAACTCGGCCAGGATCCTTTGTTATTGGTGCTCGATCAAGTGCAGGATCCGCACAATCTAGGAGCCTGCTTACGCACAGCCGATGGGGCCGGCGCCCAGGCCGTGATCACTCCGCGGGATCGCGCGGTCGGTTTGACCCCGACAGTCTACAAGGCCGCCGCAGGCGCCGTGCAGCACATCCCTTTGTTCCAGGTGACCAATCTGGCGCGTACTTTGCGCAAGCTACGCGAGGCGGGTATGTGGCTGGTTGGTGCGGCCGAGCAGGCCGACGTTACACTCTACGAGGTGGATCTTAGTGGTCCGTTGGTTTTGGTCATGGGCGCCGAGGGCACCGGTTTGCGCCGACTCACGCGCGCATGCTGTGACCGGTTGGTTCGAATCCCTATGCTCGGAGCGATCGACAGTCTCAACGTCTCGGTCGCTACCGGGGTGGTGCTCTACGAGGCTGTGCGTCAGCGGATGCGCGGCTTTACCAGGCCCCCGCTGCGGGAGTAAACTCTGCCGCCTATCATCCGTTGCTCGGGCTGGTCCGCAGCTGTGGGCAACGGCTCTCCTTGCCGATCGCTGTTATGCGGGCGGCTTTTCTGACCCCACAATGTGGTCCGATCACCCGAAAGGAGTCATGCATGCGACATTATGAAGTCGTGTTCCTGGTCCATCCGGATCAAAGCGATCAGGTCTCGGCCATGATCGAGCGCTACCGGAGTCTGATTGAAGGCAACGGCGGCCACATCCACCGTTTGGAGGATTGGGGACGTCGTCAGCTAGCCTACCCGATCAAGAAACTGATCAAGGCGCACTACATTCTCATGAACGTGGAGTGTCAACCCGAGAATATGGAAGAGCTCGTCTCCATGTTCCGTTTCAACGATGCGGTCATTCGTAATATGGTTTTGTCCCGGCAAGAGGCAATCACCGAGCCCTCGCCGCTGGCGAAAAGCCAGGACGAGGAAAGAGGCGCTCGGGCCGAGCGCTTGGACAAGAGCCGCACCGACAAGCCCGACAGGAGCGAGGCAGAAAGTGAGCTTGAGGAACCGGCCGAGCTCTGATGAGGTTAATCGGCGACGGGCCCGGGGTTTGATCCGAGTATGCCGTTGGCCGCGTTCGATAGTCATGTCAATGTGGTGACTCTGGCCGGAGCTCTAGTGGCGCCGGCCGAGCTGCGCTACTCACCGGCAGGTATTCCGATCGCCCGTTTCCTTCTGGAGCATTATTCCGAGCAGAGCGAGGCAGGGGCGCACCGACCGGTGCGTTTGCGAATCGGCGTGCGGGCTTCGGGGCAGCCACTGGCCGAATCGCTACGGGGGGTATCGCCTGGTACGTGTTTGCGCGTGGTCGGCTTTTTAATCCGATCCCGGCAACGCAGCGGAGAATACCCATTGATAATCAGTGCCAGCCAAATCGAGCGGCTGGCGTCGTAGAGCAACCAGTAAAGGTAGAGGCTATGGCTCGTTTTTTCCGTCGCAGAAAGTATTGTCGATTTACGGCTGAAGGCGTAAGGGAAATCGACTACAAAGACCTTAACACGCTCAGGAGCTATGTTACTGAAACCGGTAAAATCGTGCCCAGCCGGATCACCGGGACGCGGGCCAAGTATCAGCGCCAGCTTGCTAGCGCAATCAAGCGCGCGCGCTACCTGGCGTTGCTACCTTACACCGACCGTCATTGACTAAGCCTACCATTCGAGTTTGTTCGTGAGGCGTTTCGCCGAGTTCATCATGCGCGGCCGGGGGTCGGCGGTCTTGGTAATTTTCGTGAGCGCGATGGTGCCTCTCCTGCTTTGGGTCAGCGGTGGTGCATTATCCCTTGTCACCCTGCGGCGTGGCGCTGCCGAAGGTGCTTTCGCCGCAGGCGTTGCAACGCTCGTGCTTTTGGTTGCAGTCGGCGCCTTGGCCGGCTCTCCGCAACCCGCTCTGCAGCCGATTCTGCAGCTTTGGTTGCCGGTCTTTTTGATCGCTCTATGGTTGCGCTACAGCGTCTCCTTGGCACAAGCCTTAGAAGTCGCGGCGGGGTTGACGGCGCTGGCCGTGGCCGTATTCCATTTTTTGCACCCGGATACCGTTGGCTATTGGCGTGAGGTTTTTGCCCAGGCCCGGGCTCTATTCCCCGCGTCATCGCAGCTGGACCCTAAGGCCTGGGAAGATGTGGTGACGGTGCTCGCCCCGGAGATGACGGGATTATGGGCGGTGAATCTGCTTGGTTTGGCTGTCGGCAGTCTGCTTTTGGGTCGTTGGTGGCAGGCCATGCTGTATAATCCGGGCGGGTTTCGCGCGGAGTTCCATGCCCTACGCTTGGAGCGCTGGTTCGCATGGCTGGTTTTGGCGTGGTTGGTCGCGGCGGCGGCGTTGGGCCATGGGTTGGTCTACGATATTGCCTTCGCGCTCAGCGCGGTATTTGTGCTGCAGGCCTTGGCCGTATTGCATGCATTGTTGGCAGGGCAGCGTTGGGGCAAGGTGTGGCTGGGGCTGGTCTACTTCTTCTTGTTCTTGCCGCTGATACTCCAGCTGGTGGCAGTGGTGGGTATCATCGATGTGTTCCTGGATATGCGGCGGCGCAGGCAAGGCTTGCCGGGCCAAGGAGGCTCGCCGTAAACGGCCGTTTGAGAGAGCAGATTTTTTGAGGGTTCAGCGATGGAAGTCATCCTACTTGAGAAGGTGGAGAACCTCGGCAGCCTAGGCGACCGAGTACGTGTGCGTCCGGGGTACGGGCGGAATTTTCTGATTCCTTATGGCAAGGCCAAGCCAGCTACACCAGAGAACATCAAAGACTTCGAGGCGCGCGCTGCGGAGCTGGCGCGTGCGGCTGCTGAGGTATTGCAGGCGGCACAGCGGCGCGCCGAGCAACTCGCTGGGTTGAGCGTGACCCTGACTGCGAAGGCGGGTGAGGAGGGCAAACTGTTCGGCTCGATCGGCACCGGCGATATCGCGGATGCGATCACCCGCGCCGGGGTCGAGGTCCAGCGCAGCGAGGTGCGCCTACCTGACGGCCTATTGCGTAGCTGTGGTGAGTTCGATGTCGCGCTGCATTTGCATACGGATGTGAATGCGCTCGTCAGGGTGATCATCGTCCCCGAGGGGTAATCAGAAAGGATCGTGGCGGGTCCGCAGCGTGCTGTGCCTATGGACGCGGATGGGTTTGCCCGATCCCCGGACAAGATCGCGATCAAACCCGTTCGTTTCTTGTCGGCAATCTGTTGTATGCGGTTCGGCCCTATGGGTGGGATTGAAAGCTCTGCAATCCGCCGGGTAAGGTCGTTGCCATCAGTGCGCTCGACCCCCGTGCAGAGGGTGATCGATGGTGGACATGGACGCGGTTTTGAGCGAAACCGAAGCGCTTAAGATTCCACCGCACTCAATCGAGGCTGAGCAGGCCGTGCTCGGCGGTCTGATGGTTGACAACGACGCCTGGGATCAAGTGGCCGACCGGGTTGTCGATGCCGATCTCTATCGTCGAGATCACCGCTTGGTATTTCGTGCCATAGAAGCCCTGGCTGAGGCGGGTCAACCGATGGATGTGGTGACTCTCTCCGAGTGGTTGAAGGCGCAGGGTTTGCTCGAGGAAGCCGGCGGCCTTGCCTACTTGGGGGCCCTTGCCAGGGATACGCCCAGTTCTGCCAACATCCGCGCTTATGCCGATATCGTCCGGGAGAAGTCGGTATTGCGGCATCTGATCAGGGCCGGGACGGAGGTCGCGGGCAGCGGTTATCGACCTGAAGGCCGCAGTAGCAGCGATTTGCTCGATGCGGCCGAGCGCTTGATCTTCGAGATCGGTGAGCGGCTTCAGCGCCATCGGCAGGGGTTCACCAGCGTAAAAGATATCCTCCCCGCGGTGGTGGAGCGTATTGATACGCTCTACCTCCAGGAGGGCGATGTTACCGGTCTGGCGACCGGTTTCACCGATTTTGATCGCATGACGGCCGGTTTGCAGGTCGGTGACTTGGTGATCGTTGCCGGCCGACCTTCCATGGGCAAGACGACCTTCGCACTGAACCTTGCGGAGGTTGCTGCTATGCGCGGGGATCAACCGGTGGCGCTGTTTAGCATGGAGATGCCTGGGGAGGCTTTGGCCATGCGCATGCTCTCTTCGCTCGGGCGAGTGGAGCTGCAAAGAATCCGCACCGGTCGTTTGGAAGACAGCGATTGGCCACGCCTGACCAGCACCATGAACCTGCTCTCCCAGGCGCGGCTGTTCATCGATGATACGCCAGCCTTGACTCCCATGGAGATGCGCGCCCGTGCCCGCCGGCTCAAACGCGAGCACGGTCTGAGCCTGATTGTGGTCGACTACCTCCAGCTCATGCACCTGCCTGGCCATAAAGAAAACCGGGCCACCCAGATCGCCGAGATCTCCCGAGCGCTCAAAGCGATGGCCAAGGAGTTGGGAGTACCGGTGGTTGCGTTGTCGCAGCTCAACCGCAGCTTGGAGCAACGTCCCAATAAACGTCCGGCCATGTCTGACCTGCGCGAATCCGGCGCAATCGAGCAAGATGCCGACGTTATCGTCTTTATTTATCGTGACGAAGTCTACAATCCGGACAGCCCCGACAAAGGCGTTGCGGAGATCATCATCGGCAAGCAGCGCAATGGTCCCATCGGAACCGTACGGCTGACGTTTCTCGGTAAATATACTCGGTTTGAGAACTACGTCGACGACGACTATCGAGGTGAGGGCTTTTCGTGACCCGCCTGGCCCGGGCAACCGTTGATCTCGGCGCGCTGCGCCACAATTTGGCGGTGGCTCGCCAATCGGCCCCGGGTGCGCGTGTCATCGCGGTGCTAAAGGCCAACGGTTACGGGCACGGGCTGCTGCAAGCCGCCGCGGCGCTGGCGCAGGCGGATGCCTTTGCGGTGAGCTGTATGACTGAGGCGAGCCGGCTGCGGTTGGCCGGGTATCGGCACCGGATCATCCTGTTGGCAGGCTATTTCGAGCGAGATGAGCTGCCGCTGTTTGATCGGTATGCGCTCGATCCGGTCATTCATGCCGAGTGGCAAATGGCGTTGTTGGAGCGCTCAGCTCTGTATCGGCCGCTGGATGTTTGGCTCAAAGTGGATACGGGTATGCACCGGCTTGGTTTCCCCGCCGGGCAAGTACGCGAGGTCTATCAGCGGTTACGTTCCATGCCCTCGGTGGCCAGCATACGTTTTATGACCCATCTCGCACGCGCCGATAACCGGCGCGATCCGACCACTCGGGTGCAGCTGGAGGCCTTTGAAGCCGCCTGTCAGGGACTCCCTGGCGAGCGTAGCATCGCCAACTCGGCCGCCACGCTCGCTTGGCCGCAGACCCATGCACAGTGGGTTCGCCCAGGCATCATGCTCTATGGTTGCTCTCCTTTCATCGACGGTCTCGAGAGCCCGGCGCTGCGGCCCGTGCAAACCCTGGAGGCACGTCTGCTGGCGATCAATTATCACCGGCAAGGAGATCTCATCGGCTATGGAGGAATCTATGCCTGTCCTGAAACAATGCCGGTGGGCGTCGTCTCCATTGGTTATGGCGACGGGTATCCGCGGCATGCTCCCAGCGGGACCCCATTGTTGGTTGCGGGCCGAGAAGTGAGCTTGGTGGGGCGTGTATCGATGGATATGCTCTGTGTGGATCTGCGCTCGGCTCCGCATGCGCGGGTTGGTGATCCGGTCGTGCTCTGGGGCGAGGATCTGCCGGTGGAGCGCGTTGCCGAACGATGCGGCACCATCGCCTATGAACTGTTGTGCAAGCTTACGAGTCGTGTTCAGTTCCGTTATATGAACCGACCTCCCAACATGGGAGAGACCTAAAGGGGCGGCCCAGCTCCGGCGGCGCGCCGACCGGAGGAGCTGCCATCATAAGTGGGGCGGAGCCGCCGCTGCGCTGTCCGCTTGTTCGGTGCACGATTTCAGGGCCGCTGGCTATGGCGCTGCGCAGCGAGCAGTGTATTTTCCAGCAGTGCGGCGCGGGTCATGGGGCCCACTCCGCCGGGTACCGGAGTGATCCAGGCCGCCCGCTCGCAAGCCGTGGCGAAATCGACATCACCCACCAGTTTGCCGAGTGCATTGCGGTTGATGCCGACGTCGATGACGATTGCGCCGGGTTTGATCCACGTGCCGGGAATGAAGCCTTCGCGGCCAACCGCAGCAATCACGATATCGGCGCTGCGTACTTTAGCTGGTAGATCCTGGGTGCGGCTGTGGCAGATGGTGGGCGTGCAGCGTGCATTGAGCAGTTCGATGGCCATGGGGCGGCCGACGATATTTGATTGCCCGATGACGATCGCATCTTTGCCTTCCAGCGGTTCGTCGGTGTGCCGCAACAGGCTCATTATGCCGTAAGGGGTGCATGGACGCATGCCCGGCAGACGCAGCAGCAGGCGCCCGATATTCTCTGGATGGAACCCGTCCACATCTTTGCCGGGATCGATGCGCTCGATCACCGCCTGTGCGTCCATGTGTCCCGGCAGCGGCAACTGGACCAATATGCCGTCGATTGCAGGATTCTTATTCAGCCGCGCCACTAGGTTTACCAGTTCCTTCTGACTGGTCTGAACAGGCAGTTTGTAGGCCTCGGAGTGAACACCGACCTCCGTGCAGTCCTGGCGCTTATGGTTGACATAGACGCTCGAGGCGGGATTATCCCCCACTTGAATCACGGCGAGACCGGGCCGGGGCAACCCCGCGGCCATGCGCTCGCGAACGGCCTCGGTGATGCGCCGGCGAATTGCCGCGGCGATGGACTTGCCGTCGATGATGCGCACGCTCATAGCGGTTGGGCTTCTATTTGCCAAATTTCGCGGATTTCACGACAATAACAAAATGCGAATTTTCGCACGCGGTGCCAGATCTTCACAAGGCGATACGGCGCGGCTGCAGTAGTTTGACGGGAGGCCCGGGCGTGCGTATCATGCTCGCGTTCTGTACCGGGTGGTAGAGAATGGGCGTGGCGCGTATCGGGCGGGAGCTCAGCGGGGTGTAGCGCAGCCTGGTAGCGCGCCTGCTTTGGGAGCAGGAAGTCGGGGGTTCGAATCCCTCCACCCCGACCATTCGGGTCTCGCGCGGGTCTTGCCGATCGTGATCGATCTGGGGCAGCCGATGAGGTGGCGTTGTTGCTCGCAGCGGGCACTGCGGCGGTTGGTTATGCGCCCGTGGCTCAATCGGATAGAGCATCGGCCTTCTAAGCCGACGGTTGCAGGTTCGAATCCTGCCGGGCGTGCCAGTTCTCGGCGGATCCTTAGTTATGACGAGCAACCCGGACAACGGTGGGCGTAGCTCAGTTGGTAGAGCTCCGGATTGTGGCTCCGGCGGTCGTGGGTTCAAATCCCATCGCTCACCCCAAAACTGAATTTGGGCCGCTAGCTCAACTGGTAGAGCAGCAGACTCTTAATCTGTCGGTTCGGGGTTCGAGTCCCTGGCGGCCCACCAACTTTGCCTTGTGCCGTGCTCGATCACTGTTTTCGTCTTGCGTATAAGCAAAACCCCGCACCGCTACGGTTGCTCGCGATGGCAAGTGCCTTTTGGCCGCTTGCGGACTGCTTGTATAATCCAGCTGAGATCCCAGGCGAAAGTGGCGGAATCGGTAGACGCGCTGGGTTTAGGTCCCAGTGGGGGAGCTTCCCCGTGAGAGTTCGAGTCTCTCCTTTCGCACCACACGGTGAATCGGCGTCCACCCGCCGATCATGATCCGAGGCCGAAACAGCCGCGCAACGAGGTAGGCTCGATGCAAGTATCCGTGGAAACAACCCAGGGCCTGGAGCGACGCTTGAGATTCCAGGTCTCTAACGAGCGTATTGACAAAGAGGTCAAATCGCGTTTGACCTCTTTGAAAAGCAAGGTGCGACTGGATGGCTTCCGGCCGGGCAAGGTTCCCTATAAGGTCGTGGAAAAGCGCTACGGTGCCGAGGTCCGCGATGAGGTGTTGTCCGAGTTGCTCCGGGCGAGCTATGTAGAGGCGATGGAGCAGAAAGGGTTGCGCCCGGCGGGTGCACCGGATATTCAACCTTTACCCACGGCGGAAGGCGAGGACCTAGAATACACGGCAACCTTCGAGGTGCTGCCGGAGATCGAGATCAAGGGTCTCGACGAGCTCGAAGTGGAGCGCCCGGCCGTGGAAATTACCGACGCGGACTTGGACAAGGTGCTTGAGCAGTTGCGCCGGCAAAAGGTCGACTATGTGGAGGTGGAGCGGCCGTCGACCGATAATGACCGAATTACCATCGATTTTACCGGGCAGGTTGACGGCGCAGGATTCAAGGGCGACCGGGGCAAGGATGTTGGAGTGCGTATCGGTTCTGGCCAGATGCCCGCGGAGTTTGAGCAGGCTTTGAAAGGTTTGCGCGCCGAGGACGTGAAGGATATCTCGTATCGTTTCCCGGAGAACGTTCCAGATCAGCAGCTTGCTGGAAAAACGGCCGTTTTCCACGTTACCGTCAACCGGGTAGAGGAACCGCAACTGCCGGCGCTCGACGATGAGTTTGCAAAGCGGCTGGGCATCGAAGAGGGCGGCCTCGAGCAGCTTCGTGCCCAGGTTCGTGAAAGCCTCGAATTCGAACGTGATCGAGCGGTGCGTGCCCGGCTTAAGCAGCAGGTGTTGGACAAGCTGTTGGCGCGTAATGATGCGTTGGAATTGCCGCAGTCGTTGGTGAACGCTGAGCTCAAGGTGCTGCGGGAGCGGGCGTTACGGCGGATGCAGCAAGCCGGTTCTGACGAGCAGGCACCGGATATTCCCGACTCAGCGCTCGAGCAGGGGGCGCGGCGCCGTGTCACCTTGTATCTGCTGATCAATGAGATCGTCCGCAGCAACGATCTCCGGCTGGATGAGGGGCGTCTGCAAGAAGCGTTGAACGAGCTCGCCTCCAAACACGACCGGCCGCAGGAGCTCCTGCAATATTACATGGAACACCGGCAGATGATGGAGAATCTGGAATTGGCCGTTGTCGAAGATCAAGCGGTGGACTGGGTTCTTGAGCGAGTAAAAACGCTCGACCGGGCGATGAGCTTCGACGAGCTGATGGGTATCAACAGTGGAACCGAAGATCAAGGCAGCGAGTCCGAAGGTGAGGGCAACGAGGTGAATGCATGAGCACATCCAGTGATCGGCGTCACGAGCCGATGGCCACCGGCCTTGTGCCGATGGTGGTGGAGCAGACCGCTCGGGGCGAGCGCGCCTACGATATTTACTCGCGGCTGCTCAAGGAGCGGGTCATCTTTCTGGTGGGTCCGGTGGAGGATCATCAGGCCAACTTGTTGATTGCGCAGTTGCTGTTTTTGGAGTCGGAGAACCCCGACAAGGACATCCACCTTTACATAAACAGCCCCGGCGGAGTCGTGAGCGCGGGTTTGGCCATTTACGACACCATGCAGTTCGTCAAGCCGGATGTCAGCACGGTTTGTCTCGGTCAGGCAGCGAGCATGGGCGCGCTCTTGCTCACTGGTGGCGCCGCCGGCAAACGTTATTGCTTGCCAAACTCCCGTATCATGATCCATCAGCCACTCGGCGGTTTCCAAGGGCAGGCGACAGATGTGGAGATTCATGCGCGCGAGATACTGGCCATGCGCGAGCGCTTGAATCAAATCCTAGCTCAACATACCGGACAAGATATCGAGACGATCCAGCAGGACACGGAGCGTGATAATTTCATGGGCCCAGAGGCAGCGCAGTCCTACGGTATAGTAGATGGCGTGTTGCGCGATCGGGGAAAGCGTGCGGCACCCGAGTCATAATGGCCCGCAGGGCCGGTGTCGCATGCGCACAATAATAGTGGTTTGGCGCTTGAACTAACGGCTCGCTCGGCTCATTCTTGGAGACAGGAAAGCCGGCGTGTTACTCGACCCACAGGTGGGGTAAGGGGCATTCAAAGTTCTCGCAGGGCGATAACGGCGCTCTTGCATGAGCCGGCAAAAGAAGGCATGGTTTGAAGGGAGTCCTTCTGCCACGTTCGAGGTTGATATAATGACTGACAGAGAGAACGGCAGAGGCGACGGGAGCGGCAAGCTGCTCTACTGTTCCTTTTGCGGTAAGAGCCAGCATGAGGTGCGCAAGCTTATTGCGGGCCCGTCCGTTTTCGTCTGCGATGAATGTGTCGAGCTCTGTAACGACATCATTCGTGAAGAGATGGAGGAGAAGGCGGCCGGAACGGGTAGCAAGTTACCCAAGCCGCATGAGATTAAGACCGTGTTGGATGACTATGTCATTGGTCAGGAGCAGGCGAAGAAGGTCCTGTCGGTGGCGGTCTATAATCACTACAAGCGCATGGAGGCCAGCCACTCAAAGAGTGAGGTCGAACTTTCCAAGAGCAATATTTTGCTGATTGGCCCTACGGGCTCGGGAAAGACTTTGCTGGCGGAAACGTTGGCGCGATTGCTTGATGTGCCATTCACCATCGCCGATGCGACCACCTTAACAGAGGCGGGGTATGTCGGTGAGGACGTGGAAAACATCATCCAGAAGTTGCTGCAGAAATGCGACTACGATGTCGAAAAGGCTCAACAGGGCATTGTCTACATCGATGAGATCGATAAGATTTCGCGCAAGGCGGATAATCCGTCCATTACCCGCGACGTCTCGGGCGAAGGCGTCCAGCAGGCTTTGTTGAAGCTGATCGAGGGGACGATCGCCTCGGTGCCACCGCAGGGCGGCCGTAAGCACCCACAGCAAGAGTTTCTTCAGGTAAACACGGGAAACATCTTGTTTATTTGCGGCGGAGCTTTTGCCGGTTTGGAGAAGATCATCCAGCAGCGCTCCGAGCGCGGTGGTATTGGCTTTTCAGCTGAGATCAAGGGGCGTGAGCAACGCAAGAGTATCGGCGATTCACTGCGGGATGTGGAACCGGAAGACCTGATCCGTTATGGATTGATTCCTGAATTCGTCGGTCGCATGCCGGTGGTGGCGACCCTGACCGAGCTCGATGAGGAGGCCTTGATGCGCATTCTCATAGAGCCCAAGAACGCCTTGGTTAAGCAATATCAGAAACTCTTCACGATGGAAGGCGCGGCGCTCGAGTTTCGCGAGGACGCTCTGCGTGGGGTGGCCCGCAACGCGATGGAGCGCAAGACGGGTGCCCGTGGTTTGCGTACGCTGATCGAGCGGGTATTGCTGGATACTATGTACGAGCTGCCTTCGATGGAACACGTCAGCAAGGTGGTCGTCGATGAGTCGGTTATAAGCGGTGAGTCCAAGCCTTTCATTATTTATGCAGGCTCGGATCAGCCGGTGGCGGCATCCGACTGACTCCATCCGAGCCCAGGGGCCGAATCGGACCCGCCCGCTCCGTGGGCAGAGCGCTGGCCGTTTTGCGCGACCGGCGCTTTTTTCTGTGTTGAAAACGGACCGGGATGGCCGCATGTTGGGGCTTAGTTCGTACACGGGCCGCCCTAGCGGTGGCCGTGCCATGTAGTCGAGTTCGATGAGGATTTCTGGTATGGCAAGTGACACCGTGACCGATTACATCGATAACGCACCGGTGCTGCCATTGCGCGACGTTGTCGTTTACCCGCATATGGTGATCCCACTGTTCGTGGGCCGAGAGAAGTCGATCCGTGCACTGGAAGCCGCGATGGAAGTAGATAAGCGGATCTTCCTGGCCGCGCAGAAAAGCGCTGAGGTCGATGACCCGGGGCGCAATGACATCTATCGGGTCGGGACTGTGGCCAATATCTTGCAAATGCTCAAGCTGCCCGACGGCACGGTGAAAGTGCTGGTTGAAGGCGCGGAGCGAGCCCGTATCGTGCACCTTGATACGGCGGGAGCCTATTTTTCGGCTCGTGTCGAAGGACTTGAAGAAAACGGCTATCGCGGCGACCGCGAGGTCGGAATCATTATGCGCTCGCTGCTCGCCTTGTTTGAGCAGTACGTCAAGTTGAACAAGAAGATTCCGCCGGAAATTCTCTCTTCACTAGCCGGCATCGATGATCCGGGCCGTTTAGCCGACACGATTGCTGCACACATGTCGCTCAGGATCGAGGAGAAGCAAAAAATCCTCGAGATAGAAAATGTGCAGAAACGCTTGGAGCATATGATGGCCCTCATAGAGGGGGAGCTCGATGTTCTCCAAGTGGAAAAGCGTATCCGCGGGCGTGTCAAGCAGCAGATGGAGAAATCTCAGCGCGAGTATTACCTCAACGAACAGATGAAGGCGATCCAAAAGGAGCTTGGTGAGTTGGAGGACGCCCCGAACGAACTCGAGGAGCTTGAGAAGAAAATCAAATCCTCGGGTATGCCCAAGGAAGCTCGCGAAAAGGCGGAACAGGAGCTCAATAAGCTGCGCTTGATGTCACCGATGTCAGCTGAGGCTACGGTGGTTCGTAATTATTTG
Source organism: Nitrococcus mobilis (assembly GCA_024102725.1). Taxonomy (GTDB): domain Bacteria; phylum Pseudomonadota; class Gammaproteobacteria; order Nitrococcales; family Nitrococcaceae; genus Nitrococcus; species Nitrococcus mobilis_A. The sequence continues at coordinate 8,665 of JAGFJL010000139.1, read as the reverse complement.
GACTGGATCATCAGCGTGCCGTGGAAGAAGCGCACGCGTGTGAGCCATGATTTGCGCCATGCCAAGAAAATTCTGGATGCCGATCACTATGGCTTAGAGCGCGTCAAAGAGCGAATCGTCGAATATCTGGCGGTGCAACAGCGTGTGCGCAAGCTCAGAGGTCCTATCTTGTGCCTGGTTGGCCCGCCCGGCGTTGGTAAAACCTCCCTGGGGCAGTCCATTGCCCGCACGGTCAATCGCAAATTCGTGCGAATGTCATTGGGTGGCGTACGCGACGAGGCAGAGATACGGGGCCATCGCCGGACCTACATCGGTTCGCTGCCCGGCAAGATCTTGCAAAAGCTTGCCAAAGTGGGGACCCGTAATCCACTGTTCTTGTTTGATGAAGTGGACAAGATGGCGATGGATTTCCGGGGTGATCCGGCCTCGGCGTTGCTTGAAGTGCTGGACCCCGAGCAGAACTCGACTTTCAACGACCACTATCTGGAAGTCGATTTCGATCTCTCCGATGTTATGTTCGTGTGCACCGCCAACACATTGAGTATACCTGCTCCATTGCTGGATCGTATGGAGGTGATCCGCCTGCCGGGGTATACGGAGGAAGAAAAAGTCAATATCGCCCTGCGTTATTTGGTTCCGAAACAGCGCAAAGCCAACGGAATCAGAAAGGGTGAGATGGATATCAGCGAGAACGCAATCCGGGGCATTGTGCGTTATTACACGCGTGAGGCGGGCGTGCGTAACCTTGAGCGGGAAATCGCCAAGATTTGCCGCAAGGTGGTCAAAAGTGTATTGCTCAAGCCACGCGACAAAAAGGTTCTGATTACCCAGCAGAATCTGGATAAATACCTTGGCGTGCAGCGTTATCGCTATGGCGTCGTGGAGGAGAGCGATCAAGTTGGCCGCGTTACGGGGCTTGCCTGGACCGAAGTTGGTGGTGAGCTGCTTACTATCGAGACCGCTGTCGTGCCCGGCAAAGGCCGGTTGACTAATACGGGTCAGCTGGGGGAGGTGATGCGTGAGTCCATTCAGGCGGCTATGACGGTAGTACGCAGCCGTACCCGAGCGCTTGGAATCGATCCGGAGTTTCATCAGAAATTAGATGTCCATATCCATGTCCCGGAAGGGGCCATTCCGAAAGACGGTCCGAGTGCGGGTATAGGAATGTGCTTGGCCTTGGTATCGGCGCTAACCGGGATACCGGTTCGTGCGGATGTGGCTATGACGGGCGAGATTACCCTGCGCGGTGAAGTCCTGCCTATCGGCGGGCTCAAAGAAAAGCTTCTGGCCGCATTGCGTGGCGGTATCAAGACCGTCTTGATCCCAGAGGAGAATCGCAAGGATCTGGCCGATATAACCAAGGATGTGAAGAGCCGGCTTGATATCCGTCCGGTGCGCTGGATCGATGAGGTCCTGGAGGTCGCTTTGACCCGGCAGCCAACCCCGCTGCCCGAAAACGAAGTTCAAGAGCCTGTTAAAGATGAACGCCGTTCCACCAAGGGACGCAAAAAAAGAGATGTGGTCCGGCCCCACTAAGGAGCATCTGATTTATTTGTCACACCGGCGAAGGCCGGTGTCCAGGCTTTTGATTTTACTGGATTCCAGCTTTCGCCGGAATGACGAGAAGGTGATTGATAAGAGGTTCCCTAAACAATCGGGGCCCGTATTGACGCCTTTCCAGGGCGTCTGTTATATAAAAAAACGCCCGGCAGGCCGGTTTCGTTGCGGCGTGCCGGGTGCGTATAATAAGAATATCCGTTGTTTGCGAGTTTTATCCACACGCAGGTCATCGGGTGCCAAGAGGCGCAACGGGATGGGGCGCGGCGCTCCTGCCGCCCGAATGTCAAGATTGTTCTCAACAAATGAGGACGCTAGCATACCGCCATGATGTCTGTGGTATTGCTTCAGGGCTGAGAGAGAGGCCGAAGTCATCGCCTTTCTCGAGGTGGGTTGCGTCCAGGGAATTTGCTGGTGCTCAGAGAACAACAGGGGAATACTTGAATGAACAAGTCGGAACTGATCGAAGTCGTTGCCCAGTCGGCCGACCTTTCTAAGGCAGCTGCAAGCCGTGCTGTCGATGCGTTCGTTGCTTCCGTGACTGATGCTCTAAAGGAAGGCGATCAGGTAACCTTGGTCGGGTTTGGGACATTTGCTGTTCGCGAGCGTGCCGCACGTACTGGCCGCAACCCCAGGACGGGTGAAAGCATCACCATTCCGGCATCTAAAACGCCCGGATTCAAGGCTGGTAAGGCTTTGAAAGATGCAGTAAATTAGCCAACTACGTGCGGGTGGTTAGCTCAGCTGGGAGAGCGTCGCCCTTACAAGGCGAATGTCGGGGGTTCGAGCCCCTCACCACCCATTAAGAAAACTGGAGCGGTAGTTCAGCTGGTTAGAATGCCGGCCTGTCACGCCGGAGGTCGCGGGTTCAAGTCCCGTCCGCTCCGCCACCTTGTTTCGGCAATCATTGTAGTGTGTCGACGCACTACATGAGAAAGGCGCCTTGCGGGGCGCCTTTTTACTTCACACTCGTCCAAGCCGGGTTGGCTAAGCATGGCTGCAGCGCCTGCTTCATAGAAGATCTTGTCCGGGGCGGTTAGGTTGATTGTCGAGTCTTAAACTAAAGACGCAAGCATTGAGCAGGTTAATTTAGCATGCTGCAAGCTATCCGAGATCGGGCGCAAGGTATAGTGGCTTATACCATCGTTGGTCTGCTAATCATCCCTTTCGCTTTTTTCGGCGTTTACAATTATTTTACGGGAGATTCAAACCCGGTCGTTGCGACGGTCAACGGCATCGATATCACGCGCGCCGAATTGGATGCGGCCGTGCAGCGCCAGCAAAGCCAATTACGCGAGTTGCTGGGTGAGCAATACAATCCGGCGCTGTTTGAGGAGGACCAGCTGCGCCCGCAAGTACTCGACCGCCTAATTGACCAGGCTGTGCTGCTGCATTTCATGCGCAGTCAGGGGTTTCGCATGACGGATGAATCGCTGCGCTCATTTATTCGTAGCCAACCGTATTTTCTCGTCGATGGCCAATTCTCAAAGGAACGCTACCGGACGGTGCTGCGGCAGAACGGCTATTCTACGGACCAATATGAGGCCCAACTACGCCAGCAGCAGTTGTTGCGGCAGCTGGAACTCGGTATCGCCGGCACTGCCGTGACGACTGAGCACGAAGTGGCACGATTCGTGGCGCTCGAGCGCCAAAGCCGCAATCTGGCCTGGCTCAAAGTCGACCCGGTGAATTTCCGGGATCAGTCCCAAGTGGACGCAAAGGCCATCCAAAAATATTACGATACGCACAAACAAGCATTTGAACAGCCCGAGCAGGTGAAGATCAGCTATATCGAGCTCTCCAAGAACGCCTTGGCAGATCAGCTCGAGTTGGATGACAAAGCAGTGCGCCGGTTTTACGAGGAATTCAAAGACAGCCGGTTCACAGTCCCTGGTGCGCGCCGAGTTCGTCACATCCTAATCAAACTGCCGAAGGATGCGAGCCAACACCAGATCGAAGCCGCCCGCGGGCGAATCGAGGGGTTGCGTCAGCGAATCGTGCAAGGGGCGAGTTTCGCCGAGCTCGCGCGGCGCGAGTCTCAGGATGTGGGCTCGGCACGACAGGGCGGCGATCTTGGTTTCGTGCGCCAGGGAGAGATGGCCAAGGCGATCGATGAGGCGGCTTTCAAGCTCCCAATCGATGAGATCAGTAAGCCCATACGCAGTCGGTTCGGCTGGCACCTGATCGAGGTTACGGCCAGCCGCGCCGGCGGGGTCAAACCGTTCAGTGAGGTCGAATCTCAGATTCGCCAGGAATTGCTTAAGCGGCAATCTGACAAGCGTTTCTATGAGCTTAGCAATCAAGTAGCCAACTATGCCTATGAGCACCCAGACAGTCTCGAGCCGGTAGCCGCTAAATTCGGCCTCAAAATCCGCCAAAGCAATTGGTTCTCGCAAGCCGGCGCTAAGGCAGGCATCGCCGCACACCCCAAGGTTGTCAAGGCCGCTTTCAGCGACGAGGTTCTGAAACAAGGACTCAACAGTCAAAGCATCGATCTCGGCGATGAGCAGCAGGTGATTTTGCGTGTCGATCAGCACAAGCCGGCTGCTGCGCGCCCACTGGCCGAGGTGCGAGAGCGGGTCCGCGAGCATCTGATCACGGTAGAGGCATCTGAGCAGGCGCAAAAGCTTGGTACGCAGTTGCTCGAAAAAGCGAAATCCGGACAATCCCTCGAAGCTCTGGCTGAGGCTAATCAGCACGCTCAGTACTCGGCTGTGGGGTGGGTGCAGCGTGGCAGCGACAAAGCGCCCGCTGCCATTGTGGAGCAAGGTTTTCGCCTACCGCATCCAAGCGGTGCCGCGCCGGCCCTGGCAGGAGTTGAGTTATCGGATGGGGGCTACGGCGTGGTGGAAGTGCGCGGTGTGCGCGACGGCACGCTCGACAAGCTCGACGCGGCCGAGCGCACGCAGATGCGCCAGGCGCTGCATCGTTTGAACTCAGAGTCCACCCTGCAGGCGATGATCCGTATGTTGCGCCAACAGGCTGATGTGGAACTCGATCGCAAGCAGGTTCCAGCGGGCGATGAATCGTGACGCATCGGTTATGGGTTGTCGGTCAGTTCGGCTCCGGAGAGCGCGACTGCATGGAAGCCGGCATCCACATGCAGTACCTCGCCGGTGATCCCCAGCGCCAAGTCCGAGCAGAGAAACGCACTGGCGTTGCCGACCTCCTCCAGGGTTACGTTGCGCCGCAGCGGCGCGGCTTTGAGATTGAAGTCTAGCATCTTGCGGAAATCGCTGATTCCGGAAGCCGCCAGGGTGCGGATAGGACCGGCCGAGACCGCGTTTACCCGGATGCCCTCCGGTCCGAGGTCATAGGCCATATATCGTACATTGGCTTCGAGGCTTGCTTTGGCTGGCCCCATGACATTGTAACTCGGCAGCGCGCGTTCGCCGCCCAAGTAGGTCAGCGTCAGCAGCGCGGCGTTGCGGCCTTGCATCAGTGAGCGTCCAGACCGCGCCAGCGCGATGAAACTATAGCTGCTGATATCTTGCGCAATCCGAAATCCTTCGCGGGTCGTATTAGCGACGAAGGAGCCTTGCAACTCCTCGCGGGGTGCAAAGCCGACGGCGTGAACCACGATATCGACACCTTCCCAGCGCCTACCGAGCGTCTCGAAAACGGTCTCGATTTGGTCATCGTCGGTAACATCCAACGGCAGTACGAGTTCACTGCCGCACTCCCGCGCACACTGTTCCACGCGCGATCTGAGCTTGTCGTTCTGATAGGTGAGGGCAAGTGTTGCGCCTTCCCGGTACATGGCTTTGGCAATACCCCAGGCAATGGAACGATTGCTGGCGATGCCGACAATGAGGGCGCGCTTATCTTGGAGAAATCCCATGTCATCTTCCCGGTTGCGGCAGTCTAGGGAGGGGACCGAATTGGGTTCGGCCAGACTATCTGTTTACTTTCCTATTGCACCCGCACGCAAGCGGCACTTGCGTGCGTTGGCTTCAGGGCGCTTACGGTCGTGCTCCGCGCTGCTTGATGCTACCATCAAACGCCGGCATTCGCCGAGGCAGAGGGTTCGCATGCTCTGTCGCAATACGCGCGGGTTGACCGGCGGTATTCTCTGCGCGGTTATAAATATACTTTGCGGTGGCGTCGGCGCAGGGCGTCCAAGCCGGGTAGGTGGCGCACTACGCTGGGTACCCGGGCGGTGTCCGCTATTAGGGCCACGTTAATTCACTAAGGGGCTTTGATTGGGCGGAAAGCGTGAATCCATGGAACCCGTGATCGTATTGGTGGGGCGCCCCAACGTCGGCAAATCGACCTTATTTAATTGCCTCACTCGCAGCCGCGATGCCTTGGTAGCCGATTTCCCCGAGCTGACCCGTGACCGCCAGTATGGTCGAGGGCGACTCGGGCCGTGTGCTTATATCGTAGTGGATACCGGTGGTATGGGGCAGGGCAATGGCGCTATCAGTGATGGTGTCCAAGCTCAGGCGCGCCGGGCGATCGCACAAGCTGACGCCGTGCTGTTTCTGGTCGATGCGCGCACTGGGCCCACCGCGGTGGACGAGGTGCTTGCAGGCGAGCTGCGCGCGCAGGGCAAGCCGCTGTTTTTGGTCCCCAACAAGGTAGATGGGCTCGACGCGCGCGCCGCCGCGGCGGATTTTTATGCACTCGGTCTGGGAGACCCGCACCCCATAGCTGCTGCGCACGGTACCGGTGTGGCTCGGCTTATGGCCACCGTGCTGCAGGAGGTGACGGCGGCGGGCAACGAGGCGGCGGAGTCCCGCCATCGAAGCGATGCCGCCGGCGAGCGCATTCGGGTCGCCATAGTCGGGCGTCCTAACGTTGGCAAGAGCACACTGATCAATCGTCTCTTGGGCGAGGATCGAGTGCTCGTCCACGACCAGCCCGGCACTACACGGGACAGCATCTTTATTCCCTTTGAGCGCGACGGGCTCGCCTACACCTTAATCGATACGGCCGGGATGCGGCGCCGCAGTCGGGTCTATGAAGCCGTGGAGAAGTTCAGCGCCATCAAGACCCTGCAGGCGGTTACGGCCGCTCAGGTTGTGATCTTGCTGCTGAACGCTCACGACGGCATTGCCGAGCAGGATGCCCGTATCATCAGTTATGTGCTCGATGCCGGTCGTGCATTGGTGCTGGCGGTTAATAAATGGGATGGCCTAGAGCCTTCGCGTAGGGCGCAAATCCGCCGCGCGCTGGAGCGCAAGTTGGGTTTTCTCGATTTCGCCAAACTGTATTTCATCTCGGCGCTCTACGGTACCGGCGTGGGTTTGCTGTACGAGGCCGTGCAACAGGCCCATGCATCCTCCTGCCGCGAACTCGATACGCCGCAGCTCAACCGAATATTGACCGAGGCGGTGGCCGCGCATCAGCCTCCATTGGTGCGAGGACGCCGGGTGAAGCTGCGCTACGCCCACCAGGGCGGGCGCAACCCGCCGGTGATCGTCATCCACGGCAACCAAACCGCTCGGTTGACAGTCGCCTACCGGCGCTATCTGATCAATGCCTTTCGACGCCAATTGGACCTCTGGGGGACCCCCATCCGCTTGGAGCTCCGGGCTGGTTCGAACCCTTACGCCGGGCGTGTCAACGCACTCTCCCCTCGCCAGCAGGCCCGGCGCAAACGGCTCCTCGCTTTCGTCAAGCGGAACCGAGCGCGGCGCAAACGTGGCTAGGTGTCCGGCGGCAATCTTCGAAACTTGTCCGGATGATGATTTGCGCGCCCGGGCGTTTTGCCGGTCCGGTTGCCCGCAAGAGTTCCACTTGCCCATCGTGGGCGAGGTTTGCGGGTGAGGCACGGTTGTAGGCAAATTACCGATAGCCGCGCGCGGGTCTCTTGAAAAAGGTTGAGTCGCGTGCTACATATCCCGGCACGGGTTGTTGCAAATTTCTTTGCAGCTTTTCTTCACAACAGGGGCGTCGTACGTGGCGCACGGCTCACGCGGAGCGTGGGCCGTTGCGTTTAGATGCGGGCGGGCCTTTTCGTAGACGCGCGCGGGACGTTGAAAATAAGGAATTCAGCGCCTCGGGCAAGGAGGTTAAGCGATGCTGAATGCCCCGAGCAGGCGGCGAGCGCGGTTTAAGCAGGTGTTGTTGGTGTCGGCGGCGATCGGTCTTGGAGTGTCCACGACGGGCGCTTGGGCGGGTGATGCGTCCGCAGGCGCTACGCTCTTCCAGCAAAAATGCGCTGCCTGCCATACTATTGGCCAAGGTGACAGGGTGGGTCCGGATCTCAAGGGAGTTACCAAAGAGCGCGATGAAGCGTGGCTGAAGGAATGGCTTAAAGACCCGGCCGCGATGATCGCCTCCGGCGATCCGACCGCCAAAGAAATCAGTGCAAAATACCCCATGACCATGCCCAACCTGGGGCTGTCGAACCAGCAGATCGACGATCTGATCGCTTATATGGCTCAAGATGGAGCCGCGGGTGCTCAGTCCTCGGCAGGAGGGGGCGCCGCTGAATCGGCCGCGGCCCCGGCAGCCGCGGCTACGGCGGAGAGCGCGGGCTCGGCCGAACAGGGTGAGCGGTTGTTCACCGGTGAGTCGAGCTTCCGAAACGGTGGTCCCTCCTGCGCCGCTTGCCACAGCATTGCCGGGTTGGGTGGCGGCAGCATGGGGCCTGATCTGACGACCACGTACGGCCGGCTCGGTGATGCGATAATCACCTGGCCGGAGGCGATGGCGCCGATGCAGCCGATTTTCTCGGCCGACCCGCTGACGGACTCCGAGAAGGCGGATCTGCTTGCTTTCTTCAAGGCGAAAGCCGCTGGTCCCAATCAGTCCGCTGGTGGGCCGGTGGGTATGCTGCTTGGCTTGTCGATTATCGGGGTCGTGGCGCTCGGAGCGATCGTGAGCTTCGTTTGGCGGCGTCGGATTATTGCGGTCCGTGAGCCCATGGTGTCGGGTACCGGTCGTTGGCGGCGCTGAGCGTCAACGGCAATGATCGGTAAAGAAGCAGTGATGACCACTGAATTACGATTTCGACGAGGAGGCTAACAAGCTATGGGCTGGATTCAGGATCTTATCAACCCCAAGACACGCCGGTGGGAGGAGTTTTACCGCAACCGCTGGCAGCACGATAATATCTTCCGCAGCACCCACGGTGTGAACTGCACGGGTGGCTGTTCGT
>JAGFJL010000135.1 GCA_024102725.1 Nitrococcus mobilis | reverse complement strand
ACGAACAGCCACCCGTGCAGTTCACACCGTGGGTGCTGCGGAAGATATTATCGTGCTGCCAGCGGTTGCGGTAAAACTCCTCCCACCGGCGTGTCTTGGGGTTGATAAGATCCTGAATCCAGCCCATGGGTTAGTAACCTCCCTTGCGAATCTCTTCTTGGTTTGTTTCGCGCTCGGCTCACCCGAGGCGATCGCTCCACTGGGGTCTTTAAGCCACATCCTCCGCCGCGCATCGGTATGAAGCTTCCACGATCCCATTAATTTAATAAATATCATTTTTACTTAATAAAGTACAAATACAATTTGTACTTGTTTATCTTCAAGAAGAGAAGGCCCTCACTCCTGTCGCATACCGAGACGGAGGTTGAAGAGCGTCAAGTCATGGCGTGTGGAAACGGCTCGTTTGATGGGCGTTGTCGGGCAGGGCTCGAAGGCACGGTATGCCCAGCTTCTCCTCGGCACTGCGGCCCTGAGTATGGAAAGGCGTAAGGGTAGCGGGAGGATCCTATGATCGAGGAGGCTGCCGAGCGTCGGCTGGAGTTTTCGGAATCGCAGCGCTTGGAGGCGGCGCGGCTTGCATTTTTGGAGCGCGACCGGAGTGCATCACGCCCCGCCCGCCGGTGATCAGCGGTTTCGATTGCGTCTACTCGCTTCCTACTGCTTCTTGAAACGATCTGTTCGTCCCCGTGACGGGAGAGTCATCGGCCAGGCCCGAACGGGGCTAGAGCGTACATGCGGCACTTTGCGTCGGCATGGTAGCGGCGAGCGGCCATTCTGCCCCGAGAAGAGCATTCCTACCGTGCGACGAATATTAGGCTGTAAGGAGAGTCGTAGGTGTGAGCAGATGCCGATGCCTCGATCAACTCCCGAGGGTTAGCTTTTGAGCCTCGCCATTAGCGGCGGCATCGCTGCCGCAGGCGGCACAGACCGCTAGCCCGAACTCATCGGTTTCCAAGTATGCCGTAGCCTGCGTGATGCGCTTGCACAGATCCGTGAATTCTTCCATCGGGTCTGGCTGGTGAGGATAGCCGACAATGGCGGCGTCGGTTGACTCACGGCGATGGCGCTGGAGATAGGAACGCTCCCGCTTTAGATGTTCTTGGTATATCCGCAAGTAACGCCGCGCCGGTGTGAGCAACGCCGATCGTGACACCACGATGCTGCCTACCATGTCCTCGATGAGCGCCAAGCAGCGTTCGCCGAGTTCGATGATCACCTCATGCTCGGTGGTTAGGACAAGCCGAGCGGGGGCGAAGCGGTCATCAGCCTGCGTGAGGGCATCGATCAGCTCGCCTTCGTAGGCGTCGTCGCCAATCGCCGCGTAGCGGTTGAGGCAGTCGACGATGTCGTGCATCAGCAGCATACTCGGTGTTCGACCACGCTCGAATGCGTGCAGTTGATTGGAAAAGACATCCAGCAAGCGCTGTACGTTGCAGTGTCCAGCCTGGAAACGATTGATGGCGGTCTTCATAATGCGATCCTCCGGATCGATTATTATATGTATAATTTATACTTCTTTAAATCACGTTGCCCCAATCAACCGATCGAATCTGCCGGGGCATCGCGAGCACTCGGAGGAGTGCCACAGGCAGAGTCCATCTCGAAGGTTCCCGGCGATGCGCGGCTAATGGTGCAGTGTAGTTGTGGGGCGAGATTCTTAAGTCAATTTTTATCAGTATACTGTGAAAATGTGGGGTGTGCTGCGGGGGAGGGCGGTTGCCCGCGAGGCGCGCGTTGCTTGCCCAGTCCGGGTGCGCTCATTGCAAGCACTCGAGCAATCAGTTGATGCCTTTTCTTCGGAGCGCCGGCCGTTACGGCGAACCTGCGGCCTCGGCACCTCGGCCTTTCGGAGGGGAGCCGACTGATGACCGCCTCTAGCGCTCTCTTTGCGGGCGAACCGGTCTGGCGCAAACGCGCCGTGATCGTTGTAATAGTTATGCCCGCTTGGGCGGTGACGCGTTGCTGTGGGTTGTTGCTCGGACGGGGATTTCGATGGCGAGCAGGTTGGCCAATTTTTGTTTCGGCTCGAGCAGGTCGGCAAGGCTGTAGCGATCGAGCACGGCGAGAAAGGCCTGCAAGGCCTCGCGAAGTACCCCGTGCAGCACGCAGGAAGGCGTCAGACGGCAGTAGTTCTGGCTGCTGAAGCACTCCACCAGTGCCATGTCGTTCTCGGTACGGCGTACGACTTCGCCGAGATTGATGCGGGCCGGTGAATGGCGCAAACGCATGCCGCCGTGCTTGCCGCGCACCGTCTCTACATACCCGAGTCGGCCGAGTTCGTAGACGACTTTCATCAGATGATTGCGAGAGATGGCATAGCGCTCGGCAATCTCGGAGATCGTGCTGAGCTCGTTCTCCTTGAGACTGAGGTACATGAGTACCCGCAGGGAATAATCGGTAAAAGAGGTTAATCGCATTGTCTACTCCGTAGATAAGCGGTTCGTGGGTAACTGCTTATCCTGGTTGCCCATCCACTCGTGGTCGGTTCAGAATCGGCGCGTAACGAACGGCAAACAACGCAAACGCCGCGACCCAAGCCAGTGCGGCAGCATATAGCGCCCATATCGCCCCGCTCAGGGCGGCGCTTACGCGCAGTATGGCCGCCGCGCTCACCAGCCAGTAGATCGGCTGTGTGCCGCGCAACAAAGCGAGTGGCCGGCCGGTGTGTCCGACCGCTACCCGTGTCATTACGCCAACGATCAGGGTACCCATGGCGCCGATACCAAGTGTATGGTACCAGACGCTCGCGCCGAGCGCCGCCGATAGTGGAGTCAGCCCCTTCAGTAACAGCGCCAGTGCCAGCCAGCCATAACCCACATGCAGGATCCACATCAGCGGCTCCCGCCACGTGTGCCAACCCTGCCAGCCACAGAGTCGTAACAGGTGAAACAAGCCGGCAGCCAAGGCGATTGCGCCCGCGCCAAGGCTGGCGGGGGCGAGCAAATCCGCCGGCAGCATCAGCACCGTGGCGAGCAGCGTCGCCTGCTCCAGGCGCGGCTGCCGACGTATGCGTTGCGGCTTATGTTGGCGGATCAACCAGTTGTCGGTGAATGCCGGGATGATGCGTCCGCCGATTACCGCCATCAGCACCGCGATGGTGTCCAACGCCACGAGTTCGCCCATATAACCGGGGCTAGGCGTGAGGCCGAGCAGAGTGAGGTGCATGAGCACGTTGCCTGCCGCGAGGACGGCAAGCACCGCGACCAAGGGCAAATTCCGTGAATTGCCGGCGCGGCGCAGAACCAGAAACGCATAAAATGCCAATGTCGGCAGAAAGCTCAGATCTATAGCGGCCGCCAACCAATTCGGCAGCCAACCCGTCAACGCCATGGCGAGACGACCGGCGAGCCAGAGCGCGCCGAGTGCAAGCAGCCGGTAGCCGCTCGGTGGCGGGAGACCGGTCCAATTGGCCATGGCTGTCAATAGGAAACCGGCGATGGCGGCCGGGACGAATCCGTAGAGCATCTCGTGGGAATGCCACAGCGGTGGTGAAATCCCGGCTGGGAGCTGCAGCCAGCCGAGCAGCATCGCCAGCCACGCCAGCACCACCAACGCGCCGAATACCCCGGTGAGTAAGAAGAACAAGCGGAAAGGGTAGGCGAGTAGCATGGCGCGCGACTCAGCTCAGTGCGCTCGACTGCGGTCTTGTCAAAGAGAATTCGCGTGGCGCACCCGCCACGCGAGAAGGGGTTGTCGCGATACGCTGTTCCAGCGTGGGTAGCCTCATGATCGAGATGGCAGCTCCGCTAAGGAGTGAGGTGTGACAGGCATGAGCCAGTAGCCCCAATCACCAGGCAACTAATGATTATATAAAATACTTTATTTGGTGTGATGTCAAGTCAGATGTTGGGAGCATGTAACTTGTCCGGAGTTGTAGCACACGATCTGTCCGGTTCTCATTGTCCCTCTTGCTGGAGGGAGCGCGATGAGAGCGACAGAGCTGCTACAGGAGATCCGGAAGATGCGATTT
>JAGFJL010000129.1 GCA_024102725.1 Nitrococcus mobilis | reverse complement strand
CCGCCTGCAGAAACGACAGGTGCAGCCCGAGAGTGCAGGCCCTGTCTGCGGCGATGTCAAGGCGACGCTCTGAGATGTCGACGGATGTGACATGAGCGCCGAGACCGGCCAGCGCGAAGGCCACTTCGTTGTCGCCGCTGCCCAAGATGCAAACGTCTTCGCCATCGACGTCCTGGAGAAAAGGCATTTCGGCTGGACTTAGAACCAGCGAGGGGTCTTCATGGGCTCTCATCCAAAGGCCGCGCCGGTCTTCCTTCTCCTTCCACCAGTTGGTGGTGGCGTCCCAAAAAGCTTGATTTGCCTCATGTGGTTTCAGCATTTCCCCACCCAACGTTTGCGCTCGGTCGCGCTATCAAGCGTTGCCAGGAACGCGTGGTTCGGCCCCTTGGTCTCCAAGGACTTGTCCAATGAAGTCACGTTTGAAGGCCGTGTATGAGTTCCGGTCATCCCGAAAGCTCCTCCCGAGCGCTTGCTTCAACTCTGCATATTGCCTCCGGATCCCGGGATTCCGCCGCAGCAGATCACGAAAGAGAAGGTAGTTGCGCCACTGTGCTCCGTTGTGTTTAACAAGATGCAAATGGATCGTCCGGACACCGGGTGAAGATTCCCGGACAAAGAGATGGCCACCCGCATCTCCGTTGTTGCCACGGTAGATGTAGCCGATTCCGGTCAGCCGCCGGGCGAGCTCCGGGATCGCGTCCAAAGCGGCCACCGCGGCCGCGAGATCGAGGATGGGTTTCGCCGGCAGATCGGGCACCGAGGTACTACCCACGTGCTGCAGGTCGGTGAGATGATGACCGCAGACACGCCGGGCTTCTCGACATGCGTCTGCGGCAAGCGCGGCCCAGCTTGGGTGGTGCGCCATAACTTGCACGGTGTGTCTTTTCAATCCGAGCATTGTTCTGCGACCGAGCCCCTTGCCGGCGGGCAGCGCACTACCGCGTTGATTTCCCGCAATCGCGGCGAGAGGCACCGCCGATTACGTCAGTGATTTCTTCATGCGCACACACGCCATTTCGGCACCCCCACTGAGGCGGTGCACGCCCTTTTCGACAACCTCATAGCCGTTTTGAGAATAGAAGGCCTCCGCGTTCACCGATGAATCCAGGTGAAGCGCAGGAATGCCGTGGGCGAGGGCCAAGCGCTCGAGTTCCTCGAGGATGCGGCCACCAATCCCGCAGCGACCAACACGTGGGTCGACGTAAACGGCACGAAGCTCATGCAGCCTCGGCGCAATCGAGCCGCGATTGCGCGCCGAAACTGCTCTTGACGTGTATCGTCCGGCGTGTGGGTCCAGCTCTTGATGAGCTCGGAAGGATAGAACGCGGCCGCCGTCTGGCGAACAGCCTCGAAATGCACTCGACTCATACCCTCAGCATCGGTCTCGGTCCCGCGCCGCACCCTCACGGCCATCGCTTCGTCCGTTCCCAACTGCAATCTCCACTAGCTGCCTAGCGCCGCAAATCACCCGCGGCCGGAGCCGCGCAGCGGCGAAGGGAACCCAAAGCGTAGCTTTGGGAGTCCTCATAGGTGTTAGAGCGAGACTGGCTACCCATCTTTGAGAAGCTGAAACTGCGCATGGCGATCAATGGCTGCACTCCTGAATGGCCAGCCCTCTAGGCCATCGCCTTCACGCCGGGGCACCAAGTGCAACCCAACGTGAGGTCGTTCAGCGGCCGACCGCACGACCGGCTTGCGGGTTGATGGTAACGCTTCGCGATCGGTCCGCTGCAACGGCAGGCCCGCACGCCGCCGACGGCACCTTCAGCACAGCTTGAACGTGAACATCACCTGATCCCGTGCAGCTTCGCTACCGTCGCACGAGGCATAGAGCCGCATGGCGGGCGCATTCGACCGATCGGTCAACACCCAACCCTCCGTACAGCCAAGCTGTCGGCCGACGTTCAACAGGGCGCGCAGAAGCTGTTTCCCCAACCCTCGGTTCCGATGCGTCGGTGCAACGCCCACTTCGTTGACCCAGAGCTCGGGCTCTTTGTCAGGATGCACGTAATGAATGCCGGAGGCCATTCCGACGACAACCCCTGAGTCGACAGCGACAGCCAAGTGGTGCCGGGGATCGCTGAGGAACTCACGACAGCGCTTGGCGTTGATACCATGGTCAAACACGCCCGCCGCGACACGCGTGAGCAGCTCGCCGTCGTCGCTGTTAAGCAACCGGATCGTGACAGACAAGAATCGATTCCTCCTGCCGGATAACGCCTGTGCTCAGGGGCGCGCAGCGAAGCGGAGCGTCCCCTGCAACGCATTAGGCACGTTTGCCTCAAACTTGAAACCTTTGGGCAATGCAGCGGACGCCTTCATACATGACTTATAGACGTTCAACTGCATGTTAATCTGTGAGACCTCGAAGAGCTCGCTCTGAATATCCCGGGAGTCGTGCTCCCGAAACCAACCAAGAATGTCCGTCAGATGCCAGAGTGACGGTTTGCCTTCATGGACCGGTTCTGGAAAGGATGCCCCTTTGGTTTGAATAAGCTTGCGCATGTATTGACGAGAAAAACCGAACAGCTCGGCAATATCTGTTACCCCTACATAGTCAGGCGTAGCTTCCACCAGCTTTGCTTCGGGGATGGCTTTTTGTACATCAGAGATGGCGCTTGCAACGGCTTCCAGCGCACTTTCAGCTTCACGGATAAAGTTGAGAGAAATACGGCCGTTCTGGCCAACGCCAACAACTGCATCATCACATCCCGATTCCGCCAGTGCTTCGAGATGCTTTTCCGCATCTTCGTTGGGGTTGCCGAGGCGATATTTCAGCGTGAAATCATACTCCTTCATCTCTCACTCCTCTGTATCGGGACTCCTTCCAAGGCAGTTGTCGACTACACGCCGAAGCTGTTTGCCGTGATTCGCGGGATTCTTGGGCGTGCTCCAGATACTGGTGATGCAAAATTCGCCGCAACGGCATCGCTTTTGGTTGAATGGGCAATGCATCTTGCCCCAGGCATGACCGCCGCCCACCTCAATCCACCAGCCCACTGACTCAGCGTGACAAAGGGCAGCTTCAACCTCTTTCTTGGGATGGGATTTTCTGGGCATACGCCTCCCTGCACCTAGACGTCACAGTCTGGGCAGGCAAGCATAGGTTGTCAATTGACAACCGTGCGCCTAACGCCGCCGATGAACCGCGCGCTACCCAAGCCAAACCCGCGAAGCGGGCACAAGGGCGAGCCGAGTCGGCTCTATTGGCTTGTTGTGCGGCTGCTCAAAGCCCTTGATCACCGCGGCTCGCATGAGGAAGTTGATTGCTTTTGGTCTGTTGCACTTCAGGCCCGAGATCGGCGGCTCTTCCCGAAACACCTACCGAGCTCGAAGTTGGCTTGCGACGCATCAAAGTGCTCGGGATCAAAACCTTCCTCAAGCCACTCACTCAGTTCCTCATGCTCTGGATGCTTGGAATCACTGACCGCCTCCAAGAGATGCTCGTAGCCGCCGATGCCCCCGCAATCCTCGGGCGGGCAGGCGCGCTTACCTTCAAGGCACCTCGGTAAGGGCTCGCCCTCCTCATATGGCCGCACCTTCTCCAGCACGAGCTTATGCTGCCAGCCATCTCCAAAATCATACTCATAGATGGCTGACGAACCCTCCGCCGGTAGAAGCTCCTGCAATTTCACGCGGGCCTCGTTCTTCACCTCCGACGGAAAACCGGGATCGGGCACGCCAAGGTACTGTTTTCCCGCGATGAACTGATGGAGGTGAGCGTTCTCCCAGCCCATGGCGATCTGTAACAGCTCATGGAACTTTGGCAGCGGCATATTGCTGGGCGCGAGAATACGACGCCAGATGGGCGGTCTGCTTCCCATCAACGTGACCTTGATCTGATAGACGTTCGGCTTGGATTTATCTGCCATCACTACTGTCCGGAAAAGGCGAACGTCTCTCACTGTAGCCACTTGATTTGGCGCATAAAATGAGCAATTTATGCCTGTTACCGACTTGAACTGGACTTGTCACCGGCGCCAGCCTTCCGCGCAAGC
>JAGFJL010000128.1 GCA_024102725.1 Nitrococcus mobilis | reverse complement strand
GCAATTACCGCCGCCTGTCCAAGGACTACGAAATTCTGCCGCTCACAGCCGAAAACATGGTGCGAATCGCTATGCTGCGCCTCATGCTCGCAAAATGCGCATAACATTTACCCAGACAGCTTCTTATTCTCTGATTATTTGGCCTCCTTTGTTCGGCATCTTGAATAAGGCGCCCTAATAAACCCGGTTTCGAAAAGTAGGAGATTCTCATGCGCTATACTGCGGCTGTGGAAGAAGGTCCTACGAGTGGGGGAGCATATGTCCCGGATTCGCTGGGATGTGGGGCTGCTGGCGAGACCCGGGAAGTGGCGCTTCACTTCATTCGAGGGGCAAGTCAACCATTTTGGAGGGGCTCAAGGAACTTCGAACGGTGAGGTGATCAAGGTCCATCTCGCACACCGCGGCGCCCAGCCGGATGCGCGGATGGGGTGCCGCTGAAGGCAGGAGCGTTGTGCGGCTAAAGGGCGGTATACCCAAGCTATGAGGCTAAGCGGCCATCCAACATGGCTGCGGTATCAACTCGCGCTGGCCCCTTCGCTCAATCGCAACGGGGCGCACAGCGCCGTCGAACTCGTGATGGTAAGTTGATCGGAAGCCAGGCATCGAACTCGGTCCTCAATGAGTCGCTTATCGTTATTCCGTTGGGCATTGAAATGATGAATACACTACTTTTGGCAGTAATCGTTATCGTCATCCTCGGGGTCGCGGTTTTCCTTGTGTTAACCAAAGGCAATACCGGATCCACGGTTGCCGACATCAGGCGCCAAATTGCGCGAGCCATTTCACGGCGCAAGGAATCACCAACAACAGAAGGGGCTGCTCATGCGTCTAGAATAGAAGAGATGGAGCGGCTGCGAGCTAATACTGGTCCACGCAGCGCACCCAAAGCACCTAAAGGACAACATCGAAAAACAGTCACTCTGGCATCAGAGGTGCCGAAAGCAACCGCGCCAGATTGCCCTAAGTGTGGCGCGCCGATGGTTCTGCAAAAGTCTAAGTTGGGAGGTGGCGCGGGTCAGGAATTTTGGGGATGCAGCACTTTCCCCAAGTGCCGCGGCATCGCAAAATTCAATGCATAACATGGTGGCGGGCTATGTTGCCCAATGTATGGAAGCAAGACGCGACCCTTGCTTTGCTGCGACAATCAGAAGTGAGTTGCTCACGGTATCTCCACGATTACCCGAGCGCCTCGGGGCGCCCTGTTGGCCATCTTCAAGCGACCGTCGAGGGAAGAAACGAAGCGTTTGACCATCAGGAGACCGAGCCCGGTGCCGCCTGCCCGGCCGCTGGCAAAGGGGCGAATGTCGCTGTCCAGCATTTCCTTGGGAAACCCGGGGCCGTCGTCGCTGACCATAAGGACCAGCCGATCTTGATTTCGCTGGGTTTCGACCCAGATGTTGCCCGGTCCTTCGTCCAGGACCTGGGCGGCGTTCAGCACCAGGTTGATCAATGTCTGACGTAGGCCGGTTTGCGGCAGCCGGGCTTTGAGTTCCGTTTCCCCGTGATAATGAAGCTGAATGGCGTCAGCGATCTGGTAACGAATCAGTTCCAATACTTCGCGAATTTCCAGGTCGAGATCGGTTTCTTTGATCGGTTCGGGTTGATGACGGGCCTGGCCCAGCAGCTGATTGAAGTTCCGGCTCAGGCGTTCCAATTCGGTAATAATCAGGTCGAATCGACGTTGCATATCCGCGTTGTGGCACTCGGTGCGCAGATTATGCAGGGCGATTTGGATACCGGCCAGGGGGTTGCGCAGTTCATGGGCGATCCCGGCGACCACCTCGCCCACCGCCGCGAGGCGTTCGGCGCGGGCCAAGCTCTGGCTTTGGGCCAGTAGGGCTCGGGTGGCGGCGCTGACCTGGGACTCCAAGGAGCGGGTGTGGGCCAGTCGGGCCGCCTCCAGGGCGGCTAACCGGGTCACCATGCGGTTGTAGTTGGCGATGAGGATGCTCCAGGGCCGCACCTTGTCGGGAACGGGGATCGGCTCCAAGCGGCCGTCGGACAGCCGCAACAGGAGGTGGTTCATTTTTTTGAGAGGGGCAAGCAGCCAACGACGGGCGAGGATAATACCCAGGCCCAGCAGCACGGTCAGGGCGGCGGTTCCAGCCAGCGCCGCTTCCAATTCTATCTCGGTGTTGCCCACCACCTTGGTCAGTAGATCGCGTTCGTTGATGTGCTCGTGTTCCAGTAAATTTTGGAGTCCAAGGGCGGCCGCTTCCAAACGCTCTTCAGTGGGGTGTTCCAGAAAGCGCTGGATCGGGGCGATCGACGGTTGCAATCGACCCGTCGAGAGTTTCCTCAATTCGGCTTGCAACCAGGCTAGCGCGGCCGGGTTGGGTTGTCTGGACGGCAGTTTTTGGAGACGGTGCTCGATGGCTTGGAGACGATTGACTTGGCCGACACTCGTGCTCCTATTTGATCGTTCAGAGGGGGCGAAACATTGTTCGTCCCTTCATTGGACAAGCGCATCACAAACGCCTCCGAAATACGCTCAGGTGCGGGACGATTTTTAAAAGCCAACCTCCGGATCGGTCAGCCGTGTTGGTTGAGCTGACTTTGCTTTGAAGCCCTAAGAACCTGTTCACAATCTCCGGAGCAACAGTGCCAAGAATGCCAAATGGACGAACTGCAGGCTGGTATTGAGCTTGCGCTCGCAGTTCTTCCATAAGCGGCGGCATTTTTCCAGCCAGCCGAAGGAGCGTTCCAAGACGCCAAAGTGGAGTATATAAATCTTGGGCAGTCCCTTGTTCCCTTGCCGACGCAGCAAAGCTGCCCGACTGAGCTTGAACATTATGCTCCCATCAGTCAGCGGCGGCGGTAACGTAGGGCTGAATATAATATAAGGAGTAAGCCATGAACCGAACACTGCGTGATCTGCCTGTCGAGCAGCGGATGCGGCTCGTTGAGGAGCTGTGGGATAGCATTGTTGCAGAGCAGGAAGCTCTGCCTGTCACCGAAGAACAACGCGCAGAGCTGTATCGACGCCTTGATACCTACGAGATCGATGGCGAGCCGGGGTGCCCCGCTGAGTTCGTGTTGGCGGACATCCGGAAGCGACTATGACCCTTCCAGTTCGGCTTCGAGGCGAGGCTGAGCAGGATCTCGAGGAAGCGGCACATTGGTATGAGAGACAGGGGGAGGGCTTGGTCAGCAGTTTCTTGATGAGGTGTTGTTCGCCTTCCGGTCAATTGCGGAACAGCCTGCCATGTATCTTTTGATCGGCCGCGGTGCGCGCCGAGCGCTAATCCGCAGGTTTCCATTCGGCATCTACTACCGTTGTTGAGGAAGAAACGGTCGTGGTTGCCGCCGTCATGCATGGCAGCGGTAATCCTCGGCGAAAAGAAAAACATAAGGTTGCAGGTAAAAAACAGAGGGTCAGCTCGTGCGGAACGCAATGGGGAGAAGCTACCTACGTGCCGGATTTACAGTGACGAGACATGCCGACAGGCTACCTTGCTCAATGTGTTTAAACAAGACCTGACCCTTTTCCCCTTCCCTGACCGCAGTGCAAGCCGAAGTCATTCGAGACCGACCCATTGCGGCATGGGCTTGCTATGCAACGTTCAATGGCTTAATGCGCTTGACGTTTTCCCCGACAGCCAGGTTTGCTTCCCACAGATCGACCGCTCGCTGCGCGTTCAACCAGAAGTCGGGCGTGTTGCCGAACAGACGTGCGAGCCGAAGCGCCATCTCCGGGCTCACAGCCCGGCGCTCCCGCAGCAGCTCGTTGATCGTCTGGCGCCATACCCCCAGTGCCCCGGCGAGGCTGGATACGGTGAGCCCGTAATCCGGCAGGAAGTCTTCGCGGAGCATCTCTCCCGGATGTGTTGGCCGAATTTCTCTATGCCTAGTATTTGGAATGCTCATGTCGCACCTCAGTGATAATCAGTGAGCTCGACATCGTAGGCGTCCCCGTCGATGAACCGAAAGCAGATGCGCCACTGGTCATTTACTGACATCGAGTGCTGGCCCTTTCGGCCGCCATCACACTCATGAAGACGGTTGCAGGGAGACAGGGGAGACGTGTTGGTAGGCTGCCTTGCTCGACGTGTTGGAGCAATGTCTGATCCTGCCTGCTCCGGAATACGCCTTGACGCTGTGGTTAGCTGCTTTTGTACACATCGCGCCGGTGACCGACTTTGACGACCACCACGA
Organism: Nitrococcus mobilis; assembly: GCA_024102725.1. Lineage (GTDB taxonomy): Bacteria > Pseudomonadota > Gammaproteobacteria > Nitrococcales > Nitrococcaceae > Nitrococcus > Nitrococcus mobilis_A. Next base: position 13,328 of record JAGFJL010000128.1, on the reverse strand, counting down.
CCAATGCCTCATCTTTGATCTCATAGATGATCCGATAGACGCCTTGCCGGATTCGATACTTCTCTTGCCCGGAGAGTTTTTCTGCCCAAGGCGGCCGGGGATCCACGGCGAGCGCCTCTATGCGCTTGAGGATTCTCGCAATCTCCTTCTTGGGAATAGGCCGAAGGTCCTTTGCAACGGACTGCTTAACGGTGACCTTAAAGCTTGCCATGGGCTTTTAGGTCGTTCAGCAACTCCTCATAAGTTATCGTAGGTTCGGCTGCTCGCTCATCAAAGGCGGCGAGATCCTCGTGATCTTCTTGCAGGGCTTGGCGAACCGCCTCATTCACGAGGTCAGACATCGACCGGTGGGTGGAGGCCGCTTTAAGGCGCAAGGCCTTGTGGATTTCGGGCTCAAAATAAATGGTGGACCGTTTCGATGGCTCGCTCATAAGGATCACCTCCATGAGCGAGTCTAGCGCTATAACGTCATAACATCAAAGCGCATTGCCTATTCGTCCAGCCAGTCGAGATAGACTTGCTAATCGGTGTCGGCATGAAAGCGGGCCTGGCGGTTATTGCCTCGCCGGAGAAGGTGCAGGGAGACGCCGGGGCGGATGATGCGTGGCCAGTCTTTGACTGGCAGAAACCACGTCGCACATTAACTGTGGTCTCTCCTCAGTTTCTCGTGCCGGCTTTGCAGTGGATGAGACAGCCGATAGACTGCTTCGCCTGATGTGTTAAAACAAGACGTGACCCTTGACTGCTTGACTGACTTGACTGCTCTCGCGAAGGTCTTCACAGCGCTGGCGGTGATGCTGCCGATGATGCTCTACATGATCGGCGTAGGCATCGTGCTGCCCCAATCCACCGCCGGCGCCATCGGGCCATTCCCGCAAATGGCCGGCTCCGCCTCGGCCCTGCTCGGTATGGTGCAGATGTCGGTGGCAGCTGCCGCCGGCGTGCTCGTCGGCCACCTGCACAGCGGCACCCCACTTGCCATGGCCGCAATCATCGCGCTCATGGGCGCGGCGGGGCTGGCGAGCTTCATCGGGCTGGTGTGGCTGCCGGCCCGGGTGCCGCGGGGGTGCGGTGTCAGGGAGGCATAGGCGCAGGCATTAATAGAGAAAACTTTGTGGTTGCCCAGCGTATGGGGAAAACGAACTTTAGCGCCGGGAAATTTGGTCGCCTACCCAGACAAAGAATAACGAGCGCCCTTTTTGGAGGCCAGCGCGGATACTATAGTGGCGAAAGCAGGTGTGCTCGCGGACCTGACCGAGCAGGCACGGCTCCTGTGCCACGAAGTTTCTCCTGTCCCTGGGTTCGACGTGTAACACCGCGTATTGCACACAAGTGCATAAGCTGTAGAGTCAAATTATACTTTGAATCCGACGCTTGGAAAAACGTTATTTAGAATTTTTATTGGTGGTTGGTACAACCGCCGCGCATGTCGAACGTTAGCTGTGAGAAGAAAATGGCGAAGATACAGATCGACTTCCGTTTTGTTGAGCTCGGATATGAACTCTGGGGACTTGAGCGCTATCGAGAAGTGCTTGAGGAGCAGGTGAAATTCCTTCGCGACCAGAAAGAGATACAAGCAAAGGCGTGGCTTAAGCAGGAAGGCATTTGTCCAGGAAATGCCGGTTATCATATTGCGATGCAGGAGGTATCGGAACTTGTCGACGGGGTCGTGCCGCGCTTCTATCGAGGTCCCTTCTTAGTGGCGCTATGGAGTATCTTTGAGTCCGGAATGGAAGAGATCAGTCGGTATGTTTCAGAGAAAAGGGGGGCTGGACTACGACTCCGTGACATTTATGGCCGAACACCTGAAGATAAGTGGAGGAAGTATTTTGAGTATGTTCTCGACTACGATCTTCGGATTGACGAGTCTTCCTGGAAGAGACTCGAAGAGCTCCGGGCTCTTCGAAACGCACTTGCCCACTCAAATGGTCGGGTTGGCCTCTTGAAAGACGACCTGAGCAATAAGATTAAGCGATGGGCAGAAGAGAATCGAGGGATATATATTCACCTCGATTTCGTAACCGTGTCCCAAAAATATGCCAAAGAGGCAAATGATCTGGTCCAGAATCTGCTCACCGACCTGATCTCTAGGGTGAAAAGGAATTTTCCTTGAACACCAGCGCCTGTGTCGCAGTATGTTGGTTAACAATGCGCTCCACGGGGAACCGCCGAACCGCTGCACGGCTCGATTCCTCGCTTTACTCGGCGGTCGGTAAGTGCGGGCGTTATTCGCAGGTGAGGGTCTTTAATGAGTAAAAACATGATCCTGTTAATTGTCGTGCTTGCGCTGGCTGAATTTGCATGGTTAGGCCGGTGGGAAATTGTTCCTGCCGGACAAAAAATAGCTGCATACCAGTTAGATAGATGGACGGGCGATGTGAAGCTATTAGGAGGAAATCGGCGGTTCAATGTTAAGGATTCGGAGAGATAGTTTAGTGCATCCCATTACACATAAATCCGTACCATATAAGGGGGCGAACCACTGGAGGTGCGGAAAGATGGGCTGGGCGAGCGCAGAGTTCGAGACGATTGACCTGGGTGATCAGCGGTTGAACCAGCGGGCCGTGCTATTGGCTGAACGGCTGGGGCAAAAGCCGGGCGCGAGCATTCCCGGAGCGTGCGAGAGCTGGGCGGAGACGGCGGCGGCCTATCGGTTTTTGCACAATGCGCAGGTGGGCTGGGAGGAGGTTCTGACGGCGCACGCCAGGGCGAGCCAGGCGCGTATGCGTGAGCACGCGGTGGTGCTATGCCTGCAGGACACGACGGAGCTGGACTACAACGGCCGGGCGATACAGGGGCTGGGGCCGCTGAGCTACGAGGCCCAGCGCGGAATGTATCTGCATCCGACGTACGTAGTGACACCGCAGCGCGAACCATTGGGGGTGATCAACGCGTGGAGCTGGGCGCGTGCCTTCAAAGCGGGCGGTGCACCGCGCGGCGGGCTGCTAGAGAGTGTGCGCTGGGTAGAGAGCTATGAGCGGATCGCTGAGCAGGCCGGCGAGTTGGCCAAGACGCGACAGGTCTGTGTCGGCGACCGCGAGTCGGACATTCTGGCGCTGCTGGTCAGGGCGCATGAGCTAGGCTATCCGGCGGACTACCTGGTGCGCTGCCAGCACAATCGGGTACTGCCCGAAGGCGGCAAGCTCTGGGATCGGGTCATGGCGAGCGCGCCATTGGGGCACGTGCGCTTTGAGCTGCCCGCCGGGTGCGCCGCTCCAGGCTCGGCTCGGTGGGGACTTCGTTGGATTCGCTCACGCTCGTAGACTCCTCATTCAGTGCCCGAATGTTACACAAGAAACACATCGGTCACCGTCGGATACGAGCTTGACACTTAGGGAATCCGCTCGAAGTGACCTGCCTGATTGCCTCGGAGGTCAACCCACCTGCCGGTGCCAAACCGGTAGTGTGGCGGCTTTTGACCAACCGGGCGGCTCCCACGCTGGAGGCGGCCGTCGAGCTGATCGATTGGTACCGCGCGCGTTGGGAAATCGAGCTGTTTTTCCTCGTGCTCAAGGAAGGCTGTCGGGTCGAGCAGCTACAGCTGGCCGACACCGAGCGCCTGCAAACCGCCCTGGCGCTGTATATGGTGATCGCCTGGCGGATCAATCGGTTGATGCGACTCGGGCGCACTCTCCCCGACTTGCCGGCCGATCTCGTATTCGAGCCCGACGAGTGGCGAGCGGCGTTCATCCTCAACAAAAAGCCTATACCCAGGCAAGTGCCGTCTCTCAATACTGTGCTACGCCTGATTGCTCAGCGCGGGGGCTTTCTCGCCCGCAAGCACGATGGCGAACCGGGAGCCAAAACCATCTGGCTCGGCCTGCAGGAGATCGCCGTCTTCGTCGAGGGTGCCCGCTATGCCCGACAGCTCAACTAGGTATGACGATGTGTGTAATGGGATGGCCTAGACCTCCCTGACACCGCATCCCCGCGGTGCCCGGGCCGGCAGCCATACCAGCCCGAAAAAGCTCGCCAACCCCGCCGTGCCCATGAGCGCGATGATGGCGGCCATGGCAAGTGGGCTGCCGCTGTGCAGGTGGCCGACGAGCACGCCGGCGGCAGCTGCCACCGACATCTGCACCATACCGAGCAGGGCCGAGGCGGAGCCGGCCATTTGCGGGAATGGCCCGATGGCGCCGGCGGTGGACTGGGGCAGCACGATGCCTACGCCGATCATGTAGAGCATCATCGGCAGCATCACCGCCAGCGCCGCGAAGACCTTTGCGAGCGCCAGTGCGGCCATCAGCGCGCCGCCGAGGCTGGCGATCGCGCCGCCGATCAGCAGCAGCCGGTTGATGCCGAGCCGGCGGCTCAGGCGGCCGGCGAGCAGTGTGCCCATTATGTAGCCGCCCACGGCGAGGGTGAAGTAATAGCCGAAGTGCTGCGCGGAGACGCCGAGGAACTCGATGAGCACGAACGCGGCCCCGGAGAGGAAGGCGAACAGTCCGGCGAAGGTGAAGGCGCAGGCGAGCATGTAGCCGACGAACTCCCGATGCTGCAGCAGGAGGCGGTAGTTGCGGGCGATCGAGACCGGGTGGATCGACTGGCGCAGCTCCGGGGCCAGCGGCTCCGGCAGGGCGAGCCAGAGCAGCGCCGTTGCGACGAGCCCGTAGCCGGCGAGAAAGAGGAACACCGAGGGCCAGCCCAAGGCCACCAGCAGATAGCCGCCGCCGATCGGGGCCAGTGCCGGCGCGAGCGCCGTGGCGGCGCCGAGGTAGGAGAGGATGCGGGCCGCCTCCAGCGGGCCGTGCACGTCGCGCACGGCCGCCCGTCCGAGTACCGGTCCGGCTGAGCCGCCAAGCGCCTGCAGGAAGCGGAAAACGATCATGGCCTCGATGGAGCGCGCCAGCGCGCAGGCGAGGCTTGCCAGCGTGAACAGCACCAGCCCTACCAGCAGCAGCGGCTTGCGCCCGAAGCGGTCGGCGAGTGGGCCGTAGACGAGCTGAGCCAAGGCGAGGGCGATCATGTAGACGCTGAGGGTGAGCTGGACCTCCGCCGGGGTGGCATCCAGCGCCGTTGCCATGGCGGGCAGTGCCGGCAGATACATATCCGTCGCCAGGGGACCGAGGGCAACGAACGATGCCAGCACTAGCGTTGCCGCAGTGGAGTGCAGTTGTAGCATTCCGGTTTCTCTGTATTGCTGGAGCTTCGAATAGCTTCGGAATTTCGTCAGTCCGGCGTAAGCCGAACAAAAGCGCCAGGAACCTGACCAATAGTCTTGGCTGGCCCGATAGAGCGCACGCCAAGGATGGCGTGCGTAATCCATTTCTACCTTTTACAACAACAAGATGGATCCAGGCCTACGCCGGGATGACGATGCGGAACAACGTTTTTTTGCGGCTCCTACTGAACGGCGTGTTTGAATGTGTTTCCGTGCGGGTGTAAAAAAGGGAGCCTTGCGAATAGGACAAATCCGTTCGGTGCGCCCGAGGGTAACACGGCCGCCCGCATCGTGGCCGATGAACGAGGGTGTGCGCCGGCGCATGTTCTGATGCGGTGGCCGGCGTAGCCGGACGGACTGCTCTCCAGCCATCACAACAAAGGACGTTCGTGTGAAAATCCTCGTTACTGGCGGCGCGGGATTCATCGGTTCGGCACTCGTGCGTTATCTCATTGGGGAGACCGAGCATTGCGTGGTCAACGTGGATGCGCTGACCTACGCGGGCGATCCGAGTACAGTGGCCTCGGTTGCGCACGACCCGCGTTACCGGTTCTACCGTACCGATATCTGCGATGCGGGTGCGCTGCGCGCGCTGTTCTCCGCTGAAAAGCCGGATGCGGTAATGCATCTGGCGGCGGAATCGCATGTGGATCGCTCCATCGACGGGCCCGCCGAGTTCATCCGCACCAACATCCACGGCACGTATTGTCTGCTCGAAGCGGCGCGGGCCTACTGGGCGGAGCTCGTGCCGGCCGAGCAAGAACGCTTTTGCTTCCACCACATCTCCACCGACGAGGTATTCGGCGCGCTCGGCGCGAGCGGCTGTTTCACGGAAGAAAGTCCGTACCGGCCCAACTCGCCGTATGCGGCGAGCAAAGCCTCATCCGATCATTTGGTGCGCGCCTGGTACCATACTTATGGTTTTCCTGTGGTGCTCAGCAATTGCAGCAACAATTACGGGCCGTATCAGTTCCCGGAGAAGCTCATTCCGCTGCAGATCACCCGCGCGCTCTCCGGTCGGTCGCTGCCCGTGTACGGTGATGGCCGCAATGTGCGGGATTGGCTGTTCGTCGATGATCACGCTCGCGCCCTGGTGTGCGTGCTGACCCGCGGCCGTGTGGGGGAGAGCTATAACATCGGCGGCAACGCCGAGCGCACCAACCTGCAGGTGGTGGAAGCGCTGTGCGCGCAGCTCGATTGCCTCAGACCGCAGGCGCAGCCCCATGCGCGTTTGATCGAATTCGTACCCGACCGACCCGGTCACGATTTCCGATACGCTATCGATGCTAGCAAAGTGCGCCGCGAGCTGGGTTGGTCCCCCGAGGAGAGCTTTGACTCCGGGCTCGAGAAAACTGTGCGCTGGTATCTGGACCGCCCGGATTGGTGCAATCGGTTGGTAGCCAAGTACGACGGCGCGCGCCTCGGCCTGAACGACGCCGGTGCCCAACCGGCGCCCTTGTCCGGGCGGGGGGCTTGACCATGCCGATGCGGCCGCGGCGCAAGGGGATTATTCTCGCCGGTGGTGCCGGCACTCGCCTGTATCCGATTACCACCGCCGTTTCCAAGCAGCTCCTGCCGATCTACGACAAGCCGATGATTTATTACCCGCTCACTACGCTCATGCTGGCGGGGATCCGGGAGTTTCTGCTCATCTCCACGCCCGAGCACACGCCGTTGTTTCAAAAGCTGCTGGGCGACGGTACGCAGTGGGGAGTGAGCATGAGCTATCAGGTGCAGCCGCGCCCGGAAGGGCTGGCGCAGGCGTTTTTGATCGGCGAGCGGTTTATCGCCGGCGAGCCCTGCGCGCTCGTTTTGGGTGACAATATCTTCCAGGGACACGAGCTCAGTCAGCTACTCGAGAAAGCCGCCTGTCAGACGGAAGGCGCCACCGTCTTCGCCTACCCGGTCAACGATCCGCAGCGCTATGGCGTGGTGGCGTTCAACGGCGACGGCCGTGCCGTGAGCCTCGAGGAGAAACCGGCCAAGCCGCGATCGCGCTATGCGGTCACGGGTTTGTATTTCTATGATTCCGCGGTCGTCGAGATCGCCAAAGCGGTGCGCCCCTCGGCACGCGGCGAGCTGGAGATCACCGACGTCAACCAGGCTTACCTGGAGCAGGGGCGGCTTTCCGTGGAGGTGATGGGGCGCGGGTTTGCCTGGCTCGATACTGGCACCCATGAATCTTTGGCCCGGGCGAGCGCGTTCATCGAAACCATCGAGACGCGCCAAGGTTTGCAGATCGCCTCGCCGGAGGAAACCGCCTACCGCATGGGCTACATCGATGCCGAGCAAGTGCGCCGGTTGGCCAAGCCGCTGGCGAAGACCGATTACGGGCAGTATCTGCTGCGCGTCCTGAGCGAACGGGTTTTTTGAGCGGAGCTCGTGATGGAATTCATCCCAACGCGCATCCCGGAGGTCATCCTCATCAAGCCCCGTGTGGCCGGTGATGAACGGGGGTATTTCATGGAGACCTGGCACGAGCGTAAGTTCCAGGACGCGGGTCTCGACGCCCGTTTCGTTCAAGACAATCACAGCCGCTCGCGGCACGGTATATTGCGCGGCTTGCACTACCAGATCCGCCAGCCCCAGGGCAAGCTCGTACGCGTTGTTGCGGGGGCGGTGTTCGACGTGGCGGTGGACCTGCGCCGCAGCTCGCCGAGTTTCGGTCGATGGGTGGGGGCCGAGCTCTCCGAGGAGAACAAACACATGCTGTGGATACCGCCGGGCTTTGCCCACGGCTTCTATGTGATCGCCGAGCACGCCGAGTTCGTCTACAAGTGCACGGATTTTTGGGCGCCGCAGCACGAGCGTACCATTCGCTGGGATGATCCCGAGCTTGGCATCGCCTGGCCTATCCCGGCTCACGCCGCGCCGCTGCTCTCGGAGAAGGATCGCGCTGGGGTGGCCTTTAGCGATGCGGAGCTGTTTCCATGAAAGTGCTCGTCACGGGCGCGAACGGGCAACTTGGGCGCGCGCTGGTGCGACAGGCGCCCGCCGGTGTGCAATTGCTGGCGCACGGCCATGACGAGCTCGATGTCACGCAGCCGCAGAGCGTGCCGCGCGTGCTCACCATGGAGCCGGCGGTGATCGTCAATGCAGCCGCCTACACCGCCGTGGATCAGGCGGAGACCGAGCGCGCGGCGGCCTATGCGGTCAATGCCCGTGGGGCGGAACACATGGCCCGGGCCGCCCGGGAGCTTGGCTGTCGGTTGGTGCATATCTCCACCGATTTCGTCTTCGACGGTGTGCAGGGGCGCCCCTACACGCCCGAGAGCAAGCCGAATCCGCTGAACGTGTACGGCGCCAGCAAACTCGCCGGGGAGCAGGCGGTGCAGGCGATCAAGCCCGATGCGCTCATTTTGCGCACCGCCTGGCTTTATGGAGAGGCAGGGAGCAATTTCGTACACAGCATGCTGCGGCTCATGCACACCCGAGCGGAACTCCACGTGGTGGATGATCAGATCGGGACGCCCACGGCCGTAGCCGGCCTTGCGCAATGCATTTGGCGGGCGATCGAGGGGCGACTGAGCGGAATACAGCACTGGACGGACGCGGGTGTGGCGAGCTGGTACGACTTTGCCGTGGCGATTCGGCAAACGGCGATGTCGTTGGGCTTGCTGCACCGCTCCGTAGCCGTGCTGCCGGTGCCGAGCAGCGCGTATCCGACTGCTGCGTCCCGGCCGGCTTTCAGCGTCCTGGATAAGACAGCCATATGGCACGCGCTGGCTTTGACCCCAGCGCACTGGAGCACCGCCCTGGCCGATACCTTGGCGCTAGTGGCGAAAGCTGGCGGCGATTCTTAGCTTGAGGGCGGGTATTTAGTTAAAGTGATCCGCCTATTGCGAAATGGCCGCCGGGTGGAAGCGGGGACAGTTTGTTGAGACATGCCGTGAATACGCCCCTGTAGGCTCGTAGGGCCGCCATCCGGCGGCCTGCATTCTCAGCACCCCCCCACCTTCCACCATGGGGCGCTACTTACGCTCAGCTCCTACGTGTGCCAATATTGCCCCAGCGGGATAATCAGAGTGCTGCGTGTGTGAGCAGGATATTAGGTAGGCTGCGGGTGCGTCAGCACAACATCGCTATCACCATGGCGGTGCTGGTGCTGCTCGCGCAGCTCATTCTTACTCTACACGGTGCGGCCCACCTGCCCAGCGCGGGGCAAGACCACTGCGAGATCGCGCAGCTCGCGCACTCCTTTGCCGCTCAACTTCCTTCGATACCCTTCCAAATCGTTGCCCATTGCTTGCGCCAGCCGCCTCAAAGTGGCGGGCTTCCGGCTTTTGTGCAATTGGAGCCGCCTCAAGGGCCTCCGATTCGCGCCCCGCCTTCTGTTTCCCCTTACGCATTCATTTTCAAAGACTAAAGGGAACCTCGAGTCTCGTCATTCGGGTACAGAGCGGAAGCTATTTGCCCTTCTGCAACTGCGGGCCGGCTTTTCTGGCCTGCGCTGGGATGATGGCGCTGACCGTGCAGCTTTCGAGGTCCCTATGCATTGGTCCAAGCGGCCCTAACCGGGCGCGCTTATTGCGACTTTGGGGGAGGCTCAAAATGAGGCACCTTCGCTCAGCTTATCTGTTGTTGGCTACGCTGGTATCTGCCGGTACGTCCGCACAAAACATCGATGGTCGCGACGGTCCGGTCATGCTGGAGCCACTGAGCATTACCGCGCGACCGCCGGGCTCACAGAGCCTGGAGCACACCGCTCAGCCGGTGAGCATTCTCTCCGGTGAGGAGTTGGAACGCCGTCAGGCCAATACCCTCGGCGAAACCTTGAATCGGGAGCCTGGCGTGACCGGTACGCAATTCGGCGCCGGTGCCAGCCGGCCGGTGATCCGCGGCCTTGGGGGGCCGCGCGTGCGCGTGATGCGCGACGGCATCGGCACGCTCGATGTCTCGACCATCAGCCCCGATCATCAAACGAGCGTCGAACCGTTCCAGGCCGAGCAAATCGAGATCATGCGTGGCCCGGCTACGTTGCTGTACGGTAGCGGCGTCTCCGGCGGTTTGGTCAACGTCACTACTGGCCGGATTCCCGAGTACGTGCCTGATTTCGAGGCCGGTCTACGCAGCCGATACGAGTCCGCTAATAACGGTAAGCTAGCGGGTATACGGGTGCGGGGCGGCTTTGATCAATTGGCTTTGCACTTCGATGGTCTGACCCGCGACACCGATGACTACAAGGCTGCGAACGGCGCTGTGAAAAACAGCTTTGTCGAGACCCAGGAGGCTAATTTCGGCACCTCGTGGGTCGGCCGTCGTGGCTTTTTCGGGTTTTCCTTCGGTCGGTACCAAACGAAGTACGGCATTCCCATCGACCCGCAGGAGCCGGACGAAGCGGTCTTCATCGATTTGGCTCAAAATCGTTGGGATTTTGCCGGCCGCCTCGACGATCCGTCCGCCGGACTGCGCAGTATCAGTGTTCGCGCCGGTTATAATGACTACCACCATACCGAGTTCGAGGGGCCGGGTGAGATCGGCACGGTCTTCAAAAACGAGGCCTGGGAGAGCCGGCTCGAATTCAATCATAAGCCCGTTGGCCCGCTGACCGGCACCTTGGGCGTGCAATATATCCACCGCGATTTCAATGCCGCCGGTGAGGAGGCTTTCGTGCCGCCGGCCAAGCAACGATCGGTGGGGGTGTTCCTATTTGAGGATACGGACTGGCGCGCCTGGCATTTCGAAGTCGGTGGCCGTATCGAGCACCAGAGCATCGACCCGAGCATGTCCGGAGATACCGACATCGATCATACGGTTTACAGTCTTTCCGGTGGTGCCGTATGGAATTTTACGCCAAGGTATGCCGTAGGTTTGACTGCGACCCGCGCGCAGCGACCACCGGCACTGGTGGAGTTGCTGGTCGACGGGCCGCATTTCGCCACCGGGACATTTGAGATCGGCGACACCAGGCTGGACGAGGAGACCTCGAATAACCTCGATCTGAGCTTGCGCAAAACCAGCGGGCGTCTGACTTGGCGCGCCAATGTGTTCGTCAACCTGATCGAGAACTTCATTTTCTTGCAATCCCAGGATCGCGACGATGACGGGGCCGCCGATCGGGTCGATGATGAGGGCAATCCCGGCGGCAATTTACTGTTGGCCGAATACACTCAGGCCGACGCCTTATTCTTCGGCGCAGAGATGGAGGCGTTATACGGGTTGTTCGACAATGCCAACGGCACGCTCGATGCGCGCCTGTTCGGTGACTGGGTCCGAGGTCAGCTCACCAGCGGTCCCGATCTGCCGCGCATCTCGCCGGCGCGGCTCGGATTTGGTCTCGATTATCACCGCGGTCCGCTCGAGGCCACTATCGAGACCACGCAGGTATTTATCCAAAACGCAAACGCACCGCTCGAGACCCAAACCGACGGCTACACCATGCTGGATCTTGGTGTCAGCTATACGCTGGATGCGGATCCGGTGGAGGCGAAGGTGTTTCTGCGCGGCACGAATTTGCTCGATGAGGATGCTCGGCGGCACAACTCTTTTATCAAGGACCGGGCGCCGTTGCAGGGACGTTCGGCCATCCTAGGGGTCAACATCCAGTTCTGAGGCTTACGCTCTCCTCCGTGTTCGGTGTTGCTTCCGGCTGGAGTGGGGTGGGGTGGTTTTGTGATGATGTCCTCATTCTCTTTTTGCCTGGATGAGTAGGTTAAGGCTTCCCTGGAATCGATTCCTTTGCAGTCGCGCAAGCAAGGATGAAAACCCTGTTAACCAAGGAAAATACATCATGGGCATCAGCATCAGCATCGTCGCCGGTCAGGACAAATCCGCATCGAGCGTAAATGCCAGCGGAACTGTACAGCACGTCATTACAGATGAGGAGCAGACGACTTTCCGTCTTGGCGATAAGCAGCTTAAGGACGCCGTCAAGGCGTATTTCGGGAAAAGCCCCAACGATGCGTACTTGCATAGCCCGACGCCGTGGGGCGATCTCTACAAAAAGTACAGTTGGCCGCAGGTCCAAATGATTCTGGTCGTCCAGAGCGCGGAGATCCTCGGCATCACCTCGGAGCCGGTGATCGTCAAGACTCAGGAGTTCGTGAATAACAGCCGCCAGAAAGGCACCTTCAACGTTGCCATCACGGAGTCGGTGAACAACACCACCTCGTCCAACTGGAGCACGGGCGGCACGCTTACGATCGGGCAGAAGTTCTCCTACGGCGTCAAATTCCTCGGTGCCGGGGCCGAGGGGGAGACGTCGCTCTCCTACAGCCAGTCCTGGGGCGTCGGGGGGCAGGAGTCGAAATCGATCACTGTGGGTTCATCGTCTGGGGTGAGTGTAGAGCTTGATCCCGGCGAGTCCGTTCTCGCCGAGCTCTCTGCCAGCCGGGGCGTGATGAAGGTGCGAATTCGCTATAACGCCTACCTAATCGGCAATACGGCCGTGAATTACAACCCCACCTATAAGGATCACCACTTCTGGAGCTTGGGTATCGCGGGTGTCATGGCTAAAGGCGGCATTACCAACTCGGTGCAGTCGACCGAAGACATAGAGATCGGTTATTACTCCAATTCCAAGATCGAGCTCAAAGACAAGACGACGGGTGCCTTGAAGGCCGCCTACAGCATGGCCGACGCGCCAGGGCAGTCGGCCGCGGAGTCTCGCCAGCCTGCTCTCGATGAGGCCTAGTCCTTGCTGAAGGTTTGACGGCTGCGCTCGCCACGGCGCGCAAGCGTCATCCGCACTCGAACACGAAGGCGTTGAAAGAACGCCAGGACCGATGACTGCCCACGGAGTTCCTCTTTAAAATAGGAAGGGCTCCGTGGGCAGCTTTATATGAGGTATTACAGCACAGCGCGTTCTACCCGATCCCGCACGGTCCGGCCGCGTCGAGCCGCGTGCTCCTGATATGGGCGTTCGCGTTGGCTTCCGCGTAATCCTATACCGATGAAAACCGGACAAATCCGGTGGTAATGGATTTATGCACGGTGTGACTGTGTCGGCTATAGGCGGCAGCCTCCGATCAGCGGCGAAATACACATCGGCCAGACAGGTAATTATGGCGCCGGAACGCGACTTCGATTTCATTCACGCGGCCGATATCCATCTGGACAGTCCGATGCGTGGTCTTGCGCGCTACGATGGCGCACCGATCGAGCGCCTAGAGAACTGCACCCGAGAGGCTTTCATCAATCTCGTCGATTACGCGATCGACGCGCAAGC
>JAGFJL010000014.1 GCA_024102725.1 Nitrococcus mobilis | reverse complement strand
TTTCCATTGACGGCAGTCCCATTGCGACTGCCAAGATCTTCCACCTGCAAGCCGTCGCTGGTCAAACGCAAAGCCGCATGCAACCTGGAGACCGAGTTGTGTTTGACGACGATGCCGCACGCATCGCTACGGCCAACCAGCGTTTCGCCCGGAGGCACGAGGTAGCTAACGTCCTGGACGATCACACGAAATCCGGCCATATCCGAAGAACGATTATACCGAAAAACCGTGGAGCAATCAAAAGATGCACGTATTTCCCGACAACTTCAAAGCTCAGGCACGCAGAGCGCATTTCAATGCTTTGCGCCTGAGGTAGGTGTAGTCCCCACGGAATGGTAAAATAAAGGATGCCGTTACGCTTTTTGGGGCTGCCGTGGCTGACGATTCACGTGTTAGCGCTGTCCCTTTTGTGGGGCTGCCCTACCCGGAAGCGTCCGTCTGCCCCCGCGCCGCAATGTCCTTCGGAGGTGTACGCCAAGGGACCGCTTCCGGGCGTTTCGGCAACGCATCGTAGCGCGGCCTACTGGACAGCTCAAAATACGGATTCGCATCGCGTTTGGCTGACGTCCTCGGACATCGGCCAGCTTAACGACCGCCTTTTCGAAGACAGCGAGCGGCACGCCATGTTCGACCTGAGCGTGCCGATCGACAAGGATCGCCTTGCCCGCGCACTCGAGCGACGCTTGCGGTATGTCCACCGCATGTTGAGCACAGGGCGGTATACCGGGGGTGAGGTGTTCGACTTGCCCGAAGCCCTCGGGCGCTCCGCCGCGCTGGCCCAGAGCGTTGATATTAAGCCTGCACTCCGTACCCCCACATCGGCAATCGATCTGCGCTGCACTCCTCAGCCAGGCCCTCTGATCAAACCAGGCGACCCGCTACGCTTGGATCGCAATCAGTGCAGTCGGATTCGGCCGGGGGAGCCGATGCAACGGTTGGCGCCGTGGGATAACGGCATGGAGCTCGTCCGCACGTACTATGGGCTGGGTTGGATCGCGGACGGCAGCAAGCACTCACGCTGGAAAGGCTCCGCACACAATCTTTGGCCCTCCCCAACCGAGCTCACGCGCGCAGCAGTTTACGAGCGCGCGTTTTCGCTGTTGGGCCGTCCTTACGGTTGGGGCGGAACCGATGGCGGGCTCGACTGCTCGCTCTTCATCATGGAAGTGTTTCGGGAGCTCGGTATTCTCTTGCCGCGGCACAGCAGCCTTCAGGCGCAAGCCCCTCCGCTGATTTTCGATGTGCCGGCCGAAACGCCGCCTTCCGCACGCTTGTCTCTCATCGAAGCCGCCCACCGCCGTGGCGTTACCTTGCTGCACTTGCCTGGCCACATCATGCTGTATCTGGGGACGGACGCACAGGGCGAAGCCATGGCAATTCATGCGTTTGCGGAATACAAGAAGCCGTGTCCACGCGCGGCGCACCACACACATACGCGGGTCCAGGTGCAGCGCGTCGAGGTGAGCACGCTGCACCTCGGGGAGCGCACCACAGACGGTTCTCTGCTGAGCC
>JAGFJL010000105.1 GCA_024102725.1 Nitrococcus mobilis | reverse complement strand
AGCGTGAGCAGGCACGCGCCCAGTTAGCCGAGGAGATTGTTGCCGAACGGAAACGTCAGCTGGCGAACCTAAAGACCGAACTGGATACTGAACATCAGAAAGCGGCGGCGGTCGCCATGCGCGAGGCGGAGGCAACACGACGGCAACAGGAGCAGACCGCGAGGGAGCTTGCCGGTGCTTTCGCTTCCCGCTTGTTGACCCGCCTCGCCTCTCCCGAGCTGGAACGATCCTTGATCGCCATGGCATTGAAAGATTTGGAAAAGCTGGATTCCGTCTGCCATGCACGGCTTCGTGAAGCAACCGGACCAGTCGAGGCGATCACGGCCTTTGCATTGCCTGTATCCGAACAAGCGGCTTTGCAGCGGGCTGTGGAGAGCGAGTTGGGCGAAAAGGGCGAGTGGCGTTTCACCCAGCAGCCTGAATTGGTGGCAGGGTTACGGCTGCGCATCGGCGCCTGGGTGCTCCAGGCAAATCTTCACGATGAGCTGGCTTTTTTCCACTGAGGTGGTTGTGTGTGTCTGACAGCTCAGACGATTCCCTCGCTGCCCGTCTCGAGCGTTACGAACCGCGGCTACGGGTGCGCGAACAAGGTAGTGTGATCTCTGTCGGCGACGGAATTGCCTGGGTAGAGGGGCTGCCATCGGCAGGCATGGGCCAAGTACTGCGTTTCGCGGATGGCAGCCGGGGGCTGGTATTTGAGCTTGCCGAGGATCGTCTCGGCGCCATTTTGTTGGACGATACCCCACACCTGGAAGCCGGTACACAGGCAGAGCCCACATCGGGGCAACTCAGCGTGGGAGTAGGGGATGAGCTGCTCGGACGGGTGCTGGACCCACTGGGCCGACCATTAGACGGCACACCGCCGCCCGAGACTTGCGCCACCCACCCCTTGGACATTCGATCGGCGCCGCTTTTGGCGCGAGACTACGTACACAGGCCCCTGTATACGGGCACAAAAATCATCGACACCCTGCTCCCCATCGGCAAGGGGCAACGTCAGTTGCTGATCGGCGATGAAGGTACCGGGCGTTCTGCCATTGCCCTGGACGCCGTGATTCACCAACATGACCAAGGAGTTTTCTGCGTCTATTGTCTCATCGGCCAAAGACGCTCGACGACTCTGAGCATCTTAGAGACGCTGCGCGCCCGGGGAGCACTGAGGTATACGACGGTACTGGTAGCCGAAGCGAGCAGTCTGCCGGGCATGAAATATCTTGCCC
Source organism: Nitrococcus mobilis (assembly GCA_024102725.1). Lineage (GTDB taxonomy): Bacteria > Pseudomonadota > Gammaproteobacteria > Nitrococcales > Nitrococcaceae > Nitrococcus > Nitrococcus mobilis_A. The sequence continues at coordinate 10,529 of JAGFJL010000105.1, read as the reverse complement.
CGTTCGCTGCCTGCGCCATTGCCGAGGCTTGGATGTACCGCGGTCATGATACATTGGTGGTCTATGATGACCTCTCCACCCACGCCCGTGCCTATCGCGAGTTGTCGCTTCTGCTGCGCCGCCCGCCCGGTCGAGAGGCCTATCCGGGAGACATTTTTCACCTCCACGCACGCTTGTTAGAGCGTTCCACAGCCCTCGGCACGGCCGAAGGCGGCGGAAGCATGACCGCGCTGCCCATCGTGGAAACACAACAAAACGAGGTCGCAGCGTACATCCCCACCAATCTGATCTCCATCACCGATGGCCAGCTTTACTTGGACCGTAACCTTTTTGCAATGGGCTTCCGCCCTGCGATCGACGTGGCTCGCTCGGTCTCGCGTATCGGCGGTCAGGCCCAGCACGCCGCGGTCCGAGCCGCTGCTGCGCGATTGCGCCTGGACTACTTGCAGTTCCTTGAAATGGAGGTTTTTACCCGCTTCGGCACGCGCCTGGAAGCCTCGATGGAGGCTCGGCTCAAACGAGGCCGTATTTTGCGGGAAATTCTCAAACAGGAGCGCCTGGACCCATTGCCCATCGAGTTCGATCTCGCGTGGATGACAGCTTTCAACGCCGGTCTGCTCGATGACCTGGAGCCGAAGCAAGTCTCTGCCATGTTGGAGCGCTTGCTCATGTCAGTGCGTCTGGCTGAGCTGACCTTGGATGCGGGGCCAAAGGACTGGCTGACGGCAGTTCACAGCTGGCTGGCAGAGAATCAGGCATGACCACCCGCCGCGAGCTCGACACACGCCTGCACACTCTTGGAGATCTGGGCGAAATACTTGGAAGCTTGAAAAACTTAGCCCTGATCGAGACTCGAAAGCTCGTGCGCCTGCAGGGCTATCAAACCGAAATGGCCGCAACCATCAGCCGCGCTGCGGAGGACTTCCGGCGTTATTACGGCGATATGCTACTACCGGCCGGATCGTCTCCGCTCGTATTGGCTGTTGGAAGTGAACGGGGCTTCGTGGGCGATTTCAATGAAAGGATCATTGCGGCGCTTTCCCCCAATGCAGCCGTACTGGCCGTCGGGCAACGCTTGTGCCGTCGTATGGAAGGTGATCCACGTTTGGCGGATGCTTTGGATGGTCCGCTGGTAGCGGAGGAAGTCGAACCGGTGCTATCCGCTCTGGTCAAATCGCTGAGCCGCCTCAGCGAACACGGAGGGCCGCCACGGCTGGAGGCCATCCATCATACGCCGGGCGAAACCGAGCTTCAGCACATCCCCCTCTTGCCACCTTACCGAGAGACGATTCCGCCTTCTCCCGACGGCAACCCGCCCCGCCTGAACCTGAAGCCACGCGTCTTCCTCGGCGAACTGCTGGAACATTCTTTGTTTGCCTCGCTCCGTGCCGTTTTTCTCTCCTCACTGATGGCAGAGAATGAACGGAGGAGCCAACATCTGGAAGGCGCCGCGCGGCGTCTGGAGGAACAAAAGGCCGCTTTAGCCCTACGCCGGAAAACCCTCCGGCAGGAGGAGATCACCGAGGAGATCGAGATGATTCTGCTAAGCGAGACAACCACCGGAACCCACGCAGAATCATGAATATGAGGCGCGCATGCAGCAACCGCCCATGGATGTGCACCCTAGCTTCGAGCCCCGAGCAATAACCGGAGGGGTCGATGCCGTCGACACAAGCCGCTCGAAGCCCTCACGCCCCACGAACACATTTGCAAAATCGCGACACCAGCGCCGGCCCTCGATCCAATCCATCAAATGCCAGGACTTAAACACCTTGGGCAGCACCCGCCTGTCTTTTTAGTATCTTTCAATTCAAGCTCTTTGCATCAGGATTTCCACTGACATACCACGGTGTGTGGTTGAGCAAGACGACAATCGACTCATGAATTATCGTCGCATCGTTGCACTCGCCGCAGGGGTGCTGGCTGTGGCGGCAGGAGCATGGCACTGGGGCCGCCCCGAGCCAACGGAAGTACGCGTGGCACGCGTTGAGCGCGGCAATGTAGAGAGGACGGTAGCCAATACGCGGGCAGGGACGGTCAAGGCCATCCGACGCGGGCGTATCTCGCCGAGCACGAGCGGCCAGGTAGTCCGCCTTCCTATTCGAGAAGGCCTACACGTGAAAGCCGGGGACTTGCTGCTGGAGCTTTGGAGCGACGACGTGCGTGCCGAGCTCGAAGTCGCCCGTGCGAATATCAAGGCGGCCGATGCCCGTGCCGATCAGATCTGTATTCAGGCGCACTGGGCACAGCGGGAGGCCAGCCGGCTGCGCCGGCTGCACAAGCATGGATCAGTCGCCGAGGAGGCCAGGGACCGCGCCGTCGCCGAGGAAGAAACAGCGGCCGCTGCCTGTCGCGCGGCACGGGCAGAGACCGTGATGGCGCGCCACAAAGCGGCGGCAGCCGCAGCGGCTCTGGCACGCACCCGGCTGTTCGCCCCTTTTGCCGGTGTGGTGGCGGAGGTCAATGCCGAGCTCGGCGAGATCGTCACCCCCTCTCCCATCGGAATACCGACGCCGCCAGCCGTCGACCTGATCGATACCGAGGCTCTGCTGGTCAGCGCCCCCATCGACGAGGTGGATGCCTCGGCCGTTCGCGTTGGCATGCCGACCCGTATAAGCCTGGACGCGTTTCCGGGCCATACCTTCCAAGGGACTGTGACCCGGATAGCACCCTATGTGCTGGATGTGGAAAAACAGGCGAGAACGGTGGAGGTGGAGGTCACCTTTGCTGCGGACACTGCTGATGATCACCTTCTGCCCGGCTACAGCGCGGATGCAGAGATCATCGTGGAGGTCGCTGAGAATGTGCTGCGGCTCCCTAGCGAGGCGTTGTTGGACGACGACCGGGTCCTCACCGTCAACGACGACAACGTCGTCGAGGCACATACCGTGACATCCGGTATCCGCAACTGGGACTTCACGGCGGTGTTCGAAGGCCTCGAGGCCGGCGATCGGGTGATCGTCTCGGCAAACCGCGGCGCGCTCGACCCAGGCACGACCGTACGGGTTGCCCGGGACTAGCCGCAATGATCGAGCTCGCCGGAGTGCATCGTGACTTCGTCGTCGGCGGAGAGAGGGTATACGCACTCAACGGATTGGATCTAGTTATCGATGAGGGTGAGTACATTTCCATCATGGGACCGTCGGGCTCCGGCAAGTCCACGCTGTTGCACATTCTCGGGCTTTTGGATCGCCCGACACAGGGGCTCTATCGGATGGATGGAGTTAACATGACCGATCTGAACGACGAGCAACGCGCCCGCGTGCGGGGCGAGAAAATTGGATTCGTATTCCAATTCTTCCACCTCATCCCACGGCTTAGCGCTGCAGAAAACATCGAGCTGCCGCTCATGCTTGCCGGCATCGCGCCGGGCGAACGAGGCCGGCGCGTCGAAGCAGTACTGGCGGCGACAGGCCTTACCGATCGTGCCCGACATCTGCCCAGTCAGCTCTCCGCCGGACAGCGCCAACGCACGGCCATTGCCCGGGCGACCGTGACCGAGCCCACCGTTTTACTGGCTGACGAGCCAACGGGCAATCTCGATCGGGTCACGGGGGCGGAGGTGATTAAGCTACTGGAAGGGCTCAACATACAGGGCATTACCCTGATCCTGGTGACCCACGACCCGGAGATTGGCCGGCGCGCGACGCGGCGGATACGATTAGTCGACGGCCGGATCGCCGAAGACGACCGTGAGGTAGGCGCTTGAGATGGCTCGATAGCATCGGCTTCGCCTGGCGCGCGGCCATGGGTTACCGCAGCCGATCCGTGCTGATGCTCGCCGCCATGGCTATCGGGGTTGCCGCAGTCGTGGTATTGACCGGCTTAGGTGAGGGGGCTCGACGCTACATCACCGGCGAGTTCGCCGCGCTCGGCACAAATCTGCTCATTGTGCTGCCAGGGCGCAACGAAACCACAGGCGGTGCCCCACCCCTGCTCGGGGCCACACCCCGTGACCTTACGATCACCGACGCTATGGCGCTGTATCGCAGCCGCCACGTGGAGCGCATCGCGCCCCTCAATGTGGGCGAGGCAACGCTTTCCCACGGCAATCTCAGTCGCGATATCATGGTGCTGGGAACGACTTCCGCCTACCAAAGCGTCCGGGAGTTGGACATCGCACGGGGTCGCTTCCTACCCGAGGAGGACATTGCACGGCCGAGCCCGGTTGCCGTATTAGGCACGACGGTGCAGCACGAGCTCTTCGGTGACGGACCGGCTCTCGGCCGGTGGGTTCGCCTAGGTGACCGGCGCTTGCGCGTCATTGGGATCTGCGCACAGCGTGGCCAGTCTCTGGGGGTTGACATGGACGACATAGCGATCGTACCGGTGGCGGTTGCCCAGGCTCTGTTCGACACGCCCTCGCTCTTCCGGATTCTGATCCAGGCTCGCAGCCGCGAAGAGATCCCGCCTGCGCAGGCCGACGTGCTACGGATCATACGTGAACGCCACGAAGGCGAGGAAGACGTCACCGTGATCACCCAGGACTCTGTGCTCGTCGCTTTTGACCGCATTCTCGGCAGCGTGACGCTCGCAGTGGCCGGCATCGCCGGCATCAGTCTCGTAGTGGCGGGAGTCCTCGTCATGAATGTCATGCTGGTCGCGGTAACCCAGCGCACGGCCGAGATCGGTCTCCTGCGGGCCCTTGGCGCTTCATCCACCCAGGTTATGGCGCTCTTTCTCGGTGAGGCATTGCTTCTGGCTGGCCTCGGAGTGCTAGGAGGTACTGCGCTGGGGGTATTGGGAAACTGGCTGATTCATCTGGCTTTTCCGGTTCTCCAGCCCTGGCCCCCGCTTTGGGTGCTGCTCGCAGCCAGTGGGGTTGCGCTGCTCACCACCGTACTGTTCGCCTGGCTGCCGGCCCGCCGGGCTGCAGCCCTGGACCCGATCGCGGCACTGTCGGGGCGCTGATGACCGTAGCCGACTACTTACGGCTTACATGGCGCAGCGTAACGGCGCTGTGGCTACGGAGCCTGCTCACAGGGTTGGGGATCGCCATTGGAACCGCCGCCGTCATCCTGCTTACCTCCTTGGGTGAGGGCCTGAATCGCTTCGTGTTGGCAGAGTTTAGCCAATTCGGCACCAACATCGTCGCTGTGAACCCGGGACGGCAATCCACCTATGGCGCCTCCATTGGCATCTTCGGCATCGTTCGGCCGCTTACGATCGAGGACGCCGAGTCCCTGCGCCGCATTCCTCAGATCCAGGCAAGCATGGGACTCATTCAAGGCAACGCCGAGGTGGAAGCGGCGCACCGGTCTCGGCGTACCACGGTGCTCGGTGTCGGTTCCGACATGCCGCGAATCTTCTCCTTCGAACCGGAACTGGGGCGTTTCCTTCCCCCCGACGACCCCCAGGTGGCGCGCCCCTTTGCCGTGTTGGGCAGCAAGATCCACCACGAGCTCTTCAACGAAGACGTTCCTCTGGGAGAAAAGATCCGCATTGCCGGCAGTCGCTTTCGTGTAGTCGGAGTAATGGAAAGCAAAGGCCAGATCCTTGGCTTCGATATGGATGACGTCGTCTATATTCCGACCGCACGGGCCCTGGAACTCTTCAACCGGGAGGGGTTAATGGAAATCGATGCGCTCTACAGCGAAGGTGCCTCGGCCCGAGACATCGCAGAGGCCATCGGCGCGACACTCACGGCGCGGCACGGACGTCGGGACTTTACGATTACCACGCAGGAAGAGATGCTCTCCACCCTCGGCTCGGTACTCGACGTGCTCACTTTCGCCGTCGGCGCGCTCGGCGGCATTTCCCTGTGCGTCGGCGCGATCGGTATACTGACCATCATGACTATCGCCGTACGGGAGCGAACAGCCGAAGTCGGACTGCTGCGCGCTCTGGGCGCGCGCCGCCGGCAGATCCTGGCATTATTCCTAGGTGAAGCCGTGGTGGTGGCCGCCTTGGGCGGAGCAACCGGGCTCGTGCTGGGTGCTGGTGGAGGGCAGCTGCTACGGCTGGCCGTACCGGCACTGCCTGTGCACACTCCGTGGGAGTTCGCGGCAGCCGCATTGGCCGTCTCGAGTTTTATCGGCTTAGTAGCCGGCGCATTGCCCGCATACCGCGCGGCGGGCTTGGATCCGGTAGCGGCGCTGCGTGCCGAGTGATTGAAAGTGATTGAATTCCTAGAAGCCTCCTCCAACCCAGGCGATCCCGAATACGAGAACGTTTACACTGGCCCCCTCATATGCTGCAGAAACCACGTGCAGGCCAGATCGGAGACCCGTTCGAGCGCCCCTCGTTCCTCGAACAAGTGCGTCGCGCCGGGAACGATCTCAATCTTCACGACGCCGCGCATAAGGCTCGCCGCATGCCGGTTGAGCTCGATTACCGCAGAGTCGCGCCCACCTATGATCAGAAGCGTAGGGGCCTGCACCTTGGGCAGATGCTGTTGCGCCAAGTCGGGACGGCCGCCCCGGGAGACCACTGCGGCAATCCGCCCAGCTCGCTCGGCGGCCGCAATCAACGCCGCAGCCGCCCCCGTGCTGGCACCGAAATAGCCAAGCGGCAGACTACCGATAACCGGCTGCTCGGCAAGCCAGTCACTTGCCAGAACGAGCCGCTTGGCCAACCGTGGGATATCGAAACGGTATTTACGGGTCACCTCGTCGAGCGGCTCTTCCTCCTCTGTCAGCAAATCCAGGAGGATGGTGGCCAGTCCGTTGCCTACCAGGCAGCTGGCCACCGCGCGATTGCGCGGGCTCAGTCGGCTGCTCCCGCTACCGTGGGCGAACATCACCACACCGGCCGACTTGATAGGAGGGAGTGTGAGATCGGCGTGCAAGCGGATGCCTTCCATTTCGATAACAACAGGCGCCGGCACGCCGCAACCCTGAGCGGATGCCCCTGAGTCAGCCGACGATGTGATGCTTGCCCACGACATGAACCGTGCTCGCAACAGGGCCGTCTTCACCTTCGATTTCAGCAAAGCGCACTTCGTCACCGACCTCCAACTTGTCAAAATCGGAATCGACAACACTGTTACGGGTGAAACGGATCGCTCGCCCGTTCGGAGTCTCGATGACGCCGTAGTTTGCCGCCGGCATGATTTCCCGAATCCGGCCATGGGGCGGTATCTCGTGATATTTGACATCATCGCGGCGCTTGCGCGCGTGGTCCTCGAGCTGCCGGGTGATGTCATCGAACGCATCGCGGATAGCCACATAGACGTCCTCGTGCGCCTGGTGCTGGGCCGGCTCGCGATTGACGACCAGTTCCGCCCCCGGAACCGTCAGATCAATACGCACATGGTAGAGATTACCCTTGTGATGATGGCGATGATGCGCCTCGACGACGATGCGGCAACTCATGATGCGATCGAAATAACGCTCGAGCTTCGCTGCCTCTTCATGCACTCGGCCTTCGAGCACCGGGGAGTGATCCATATTCCGAAACGTAACCTGAACGGGAATTTGCATTGTCCTCTCCCTTACCCCAAGGGGCCGCCCAGCCAACGAATCAGTCCTCCACGCGGCCCGGCATGGGGCCGTGCGCGCTTGACCTACTAAAACTATAGCAACTCCAGCTGGAACCCCGTTGACATGCGTCAACGCGACGGTGCTCTCGCTAACGATCACCGTGCACCATATTGGCAAGTAACGGGCCCATGAGCATTTTGCACCGACGTCTCGGGGCAGGCAGTCCGGACGGACTTTGAACGAGGTCTGCCCATGAGGCTTACCGACTCCCATGTCAAGAGACAGCGGCAGTGATAACGCTGTATGCCCACATCGTTGATCTTGAGACCAGCACCATCACCCACTCGTACGCCTCGCCCGAGGGAATCAAATACCGTATGCGACCGGACAAAACGTCCCTCGCCTGCGTGCCTAGAGTGCGTTCTGAGCTATGCTGAACTCCTCCACTATAAATGTTGCCCGAGCGAAAACCGGTTTTTCAGGCGCTTACATCAATCTTTATCGGCTTGAGCCAGGATACGCCGACGACATATGGATTGGAGGCATCCGATGTCCGACACTGCGGCTGCCGCCGTCGAGGCGGTGATTACACGCGAGCGCTTCGATGGCGTTGCATTCGACCTTGACGGCGTGCTTACTAAAACTGCTCTTGTTCATGAGGCTGCTTGGAAGCAGGTCTTCGACGACTACCTGGAGCGGCAAGCGAAGCTGGATGGGCGGCCCTTTGTCCCCTTCAGCTCGCAGGATTATTACGAGTATGTCGACGGTCGTCCGCGCGACGACGGGATCAGGGCCTTTGTCGCCGCTCGAGGATTCATCCTCCCGGAAGGCAATCCGGACGATGGCCCGGATCGAGATACGGTGTACGGCCTCGGCCGCCGTAAAAACGCCCACTTCGTCGATCTCTTGGAGCGCGACGGCGTCCAGGTCTACCCGTACGCGGCGCCACTCATCCAGCGACTGCGCGCGGCAGGCTTTAAGACGGCCGTCATTTCTGCAAGCAAAAATTGCGCAGCCGTTCTGCGTGCCGCTGGCATTGCCGAGCTTTTCGACGTCAGGATCGACGGGCTGGATCGAGAGACGCTCGGCCTGCGCGGGAAACCCGCGCCGGATACCTTCCTCGAAGCCACCCGTCGGCTCGGTATCGAACCATCGCGGGTTATGGTGATCGAGGACGCGCTCGCTGGCGTGGAGGCTGGTCGCGCAGGCGGTTTCGGGCTAGTCGTTGGCGTGAGCCGCGATGGCGATCCGAACCGTCTTAGAATGCACGGGGCCGATGTGGTTGTACCCGACCTCTCCAGGATCCGGCTTCGAGATTCCAACCAGACGTACTTCAGCGATCGCTCGACCAGGCAACCGATGCCGCCAGTCGGCCCCTCCGGCGCTCCCTCGCACCCCTCGGAAATCACGACGCCCGAGCCTAGCGGCATGGGCCAAGGGGAAGCTGGTCCCTGGGCGCTCTCGTACGAGGGTTTCGATCCGGCGCTCGAAGGACACCGCGAAGCGCTCTTTACGCTGGGCAACGGCTATTTGGCCACCCGCGGCGCAACGGCGGAGGCGGTCGCCGATGGCGTCCATTACCCCGGAACCTACCTGGCAGGTGGCTATAACAGACTGACCAGTGAGATCGCCGGGCGTAGCGTCGAACATGAAGATCTGGTCAACTGGCCGAACTGGCTACCGCTCTCCGTCCGGCTGGACGAGGGAGGTTCCGAATGGCTTAGCACCGGCGGTATGGCCAAACTCCTTCAGTACCGTCAAGATCTCGACTTGCGCCGGGGGCTTTACCGCCGAACGGCACGCTTCCGTGATGCCCTCGGGCGCGTAACACGCCTCGAAGAATGCCGGTTGGTCCACCTGCGCGAGCGGCATCTCGCGGCACTTCAGGTCAGGATCACTGCAGAAAACTGGTCAGGTCGTATAGTCGTGCGGTCCGCACTCGACGGGCACGTCATAAATTCAGGCGTGCAACGCTACCAGCCTTTCAACGGACACCACATCGAAATCCTCGATGCCACCGATCTTACAAGCGATACGATTCTCCTCGAGGCGCAAGCATCGGAATCCCGGCTCCACCTCGTGGAGGCAGCTCGCACGCAGCTCTACCGGGCCAGCCAGCCGTTTGAGCCAGACCGGCGGGTTGTTCACGAGCCCGGGCTGATCGGCCATGAAATGACTTTCTCGCTCGCTCAAGGTGAGAACGCAACCGTGGAGAAGATCGTCTCGGTATACACTTCGCGCGACCGAGCCATCGCCGACCCGCGCCACGAAGCGGTGACGGCCGTCTCGCGCGCCGGCCGATTCTCAGAGCTGGCCAGAAGCCAGGCGCTCGCTTGGGCGCAGCTTTGGCGCCGCTGTGGACTCGGATTCGTGCAGGTGCGGAACGAATCGGATCACCACACCCAACGTCTCGTCCGATTGCATATCTTCCACCTCCTGCAGACTGTCTCGCCGCATACGATCGACCTCGATGCGGGCGTCCCAGCACGCGGCTGGACTGGCGAGGGTTACCGAGGCCACGTCTTTTGGGACGAGCTCTTCATCTTCCCGTTCCTGAACCACCGCCTGCCGAAGCTCACGCGGGCAGTCCTATTGTACCGCTGGCGCCGGCTAACGGAGGCCCGTTGGGCAGCGCGCGAGGCCGGCTATCGCGGCGCCATGTTCCCTTGGCAAAGTGGCAGCAATGGCCGGGAAGAGACTGATGTGATGTTTCTCAACCTACGCTCAGGTGCGTGGATCCGCGACAATACGCATCTGCAGCGGCACGTAAACGCCGCCATCGCCTACAATGTCTGGCAGTATTACCGCGCAACGGATGACCACGAATTTCTATACGGCTACGGCGCTGAGCTATTGCTTGAGATTGCCCGGTTTTGGGGCAGCATCGCCCAGTGGAATGCTAATCGGCAGCGCTATGAGATCCACGGCGTCATGGGCCCGGATGAGTTCCATGACGCCTATCCCGGGGCCAAGACGCCCGGTTTGAAAAATAATGCCTATCACTAGTGTCCGGAAAGTTACCTGAATAAATTCAATTGGTTATCTAAATCCGGGTCGTCGGTATTGTGTGCGTGATTGATAAGGATCTGATCTAACGGCATTTTCTCA
>JAGFJL010000011.1 GCA_024102725.1 Nitrococcus mobilis | reverse complement strand
GGATAACTGCCAGCTATTACGCCGCTCAACCTCGCCCAGCAGCCCTCGCAGGTAGGCCCCCACCCGCTCACGGGTCTCGGCACGCTTAACGAAGTATAGCGTATTTATTTACAACTGTAGTACTAGGCGGTGGCGTGCCCGGCTCCTTGAGCCGCCCTGCTGTTCGGCGATCGCCGAGGTGTTGCAAAGCCGCCGAGAATGTGTTGTTCCAGTAGATCCTTCGATATGGTGTCCAAGTAAATCCACCTGCCGCGTCATGCGAGGCGCCGATGGATCATAAAACCCTCATCGATACACTCAAGCAGGCTATCGCGGAGCTACGCGCCGTCTATCTTTTCGGCTCACGGGCCCGCGGTGACGCCACCCGGAAGAGCGACATCGATATTGCGATACTGGCGGATCGGCCACTGGCAACAGTGGAGCGCTACGATCTTGCCCAGACTTTGGCCGCGGCGATTAACCGTGATGTCGATCTGCTGGATCTCCGCACAGCGAGCACCGTGATGCGTATGCAGGTGATCGGCTCGGGGCAGTGTCTCTATCGGTGTGGGGAGCGGGAGGTCGGAATCTTCGAGGATTTTGTGTTTGCCGACTATGCACGGCTCAATGAGGAGCGTGCCGGTATTTTGGCGGATATCCGCGAACGAGGGACGATCCATGGCCGATGACATTATCCTCAACAAGGCTGCCAACATCGAGCGATGTCTAGCCAGGGTGAGCGAGGAATATGTGGGCCATGCGGCCGAGTTGGAGACCAACTTTACCCGACAAGACGCCATCGTACTGAATCTGTTGCGGGCTTGTGAGGCGAGCATTGATTTGGCGATGCATGTGGTTCGCATAAAGCGCCTCGGTATTCCGCAGACCAGCCGAGATGCCTTCGACCTACTGTATCGGGCAACTGTAATCGACCAGCCTCTGGCCGAGCGCATGAAAAGGATGGTTGGATTTCGCAATATTGCCATCCACAACTATCAAGCTATGGACCTGGGCATTCTGCGCGCCATCATCGAACAGCGCCTCAACGATTTCAGAGAATTTACTGCCGTGCTGTTGCGGGACAATGAAAGCACGAGTAACGGTTAACGCAAGGCGGGCTCGGGAGGATCAACAATGAGTCTCAATCTTTCGCTGATCTCTTTTGAGCTGCCATTTGACCAAAACAAGCGTAGCGCGCAATAGCAAAGTGTCATGCGCCGGCCTCACGGAGGAGAAGGCGCTTTTGCTCGGTTTAGGCATCAACGGGAGCCAACAAATAACCCAGTTACCGTTGCGCGCTTACGCGTTCGTCGCTGCCTACGATGAACGCGCGAGGTCCGCAGTTATGCAACAATGGTTTTATGACCATGGAATCGAATGCTCCGCTTCTGGCTCGTCTGGCGGTATTGCTCGTGGAGCAGCCGGATATTCAAATCGCAATCGTCTTCGGTTCCCTCGCGTCGGGCCGGCTGCGGGCGGGTAGCGACGTTGATGTCGCCGTCTTGGCCGATGAGCCTCTCAGCCAGGAGCGCAAGATGCGTCTGATCGAATTGCTCGCGCAAACAAGCGCTCGCCCCGTAGATCTGGTGGATCTGCGATCGGCCGGCGTGCCGGTCATGCGCTCGGCGTTGCTTGGTGGAAGACGGCTGCTGTGTCGGGACAAGGCCGCTTACGCCTCCCTGCTGTCACGAATGCTCGCGGACA
>JAGFJL010000036.1 GCA_024102725.1 Nitrococcus mobilis | reverse complement strand
GGCCCGGCGGAGCCGCTGGCCGCGGCTTTGGCGGAGACGGCCAGCGTGGTGCAACGCACCACCGGCGCGGGCCTCATCACCCTGCCGAAAACGACGCTTGCGCTCACCGACGGGCGCAGCGCCACGCAGCGGGCCGCTGAGGAGGGCTTGCCGGAACTGGTGCTGTTCGATCTCGCGCTGGATTTCACCCAGACCGGACGCGTGGTCATCGCCGCCGCCGATCAGGCCGGTCCGGCGGCGCTCGCGAGCGCCGCCGGAGTCTTCCAAGCGCTTGGCAAAACCGTCTCGGTGATCGATGACAGCCCCGGCCTCATCGTCCTGCGCACCGTATGCATGCTCGCCAATGCCGCGGCCGAAGCGGTCGGCCAAGGTGTCTGCACCGCCGCCGCCTGCGATGCCGCCATGCGCGGCGGGGTTAATTATCCGCTCGGTCCATTGGCTTGGGCCGAGGCCATCGGGCTCGCGCGTGTGGTCACTGCGCTCGAGCATCTCGGCGAATACTATGGTGCGGAGCGCTACCGGCCGGCGCCGCTGCTACAGCGCAAGTGCTATGGAGGCAACCGATTCCATGGCTGATTCTTCGCTACGGGCATTGCCCGCCCAGGAAGTCGCTGAGGCCTGTGCCCGGACTCTGTGGGAAGGCGATCTCGCATCACGCGCGCTCGGCATGGTACTCGAGGAGATCCGGCCCGGCTACGCCCGACTGTCCATGCCGGTGCGCGCGGATATGGTCAACGGCCATCGCAACTGCCACGGTGGGCTCATCTTCGCCTTGGCCGATTCCACCTTCGCCTTCGCCTGCAACTCGACCAACCACGTCACGGTGGCCGCCGCCGCGAGCATCGATTTTCTTATCCCCGCCAAGCTCGGCGACGTGCTCATCGCCTGCGGCGAAGCGCAATCCGCCGCAGGGCGAACGGGAGTCTATGACATACGGGTGGCAAACCAGACGGGGCAGCTGATCGCCCTGTTCCGCGGCCGCTCGCATCAGCTCAAGGAGCAATTGATACCGGGATTAGAGGTGGCCCGATGAGCGAGGCCTATATCGTCGATGCGCTGCGCACGCCGTTCGGCCGTTACGGCGGCGCGCTCGCCACGGTACGCACCGACGATCTCGCCAGCCTCCCCATCCGCGCACTCATGCAGCGCAACCCCACCGTGGACTGGGACGCGCTAGACGATGTGATCTACGGCTGCGCCAATCAGGCCGGTGAGGACAACCGCAACGTCGCGCGCATGGCAGCCCTGTTGGCCGGTCTGCCGGTGGCGGTGCCCGGCACCACCGTCAACCGCCTCTGCGGCTCCGGCATGGATGCGCTCGGCAGCGCCGCACGCGCCATTCGCTGCGGTGAGGCCGAGTTGCTGATCGCCGGCGGCGTGGAATCCATGTCCCGAGCGCCGTTTGTCATCGCCAAGGCGGAGAGCGCCTTCTCACGCCAAGCGCAGATCTATGACACGACGCTTGGCTGGCGCTTCATCAACCCCGTGCTGCAGGCACGCTACGGCATCGACTCCATGCCCGAGACGGCGGAGAATGTCGCCGAAGCGTTCCGGGTCAGCCGCGCGGACCAGGATGCCTTTGCCCTGCGCAGCCAGCAGCGTGCGAAAGCCGCCTCGGATTCGGGCCGCCTGAACGAGGAGATCACGGCGGTTTGCGCCCCTCGACCCAAGGGCCCGCCGGTGCGGGTGGATGCCGATGAGCAGCCGCGGCCCGATACCACCCTGGCGGCGCTTGCCAAGCTGCCGGCACCGTTTCGTGCGGAGGGGGGCACGGTTACCGCCGGTAACGCCTCGGCTCTCAACGACGGTGCGGGCGCGCTGCTGCTCGCCTCTGAGGCAGCGCTCGCGCGCTACCGCCTCACGCCGCAGGCGCGGGTGCTCGGCATGGCAGTGGCGGGGGTGGCACCGCGACTCATGGGCATGGGACCGGTGCCGGCCAGCCGCAAGCTGCTGGCACACTGCGGCCTGCGGCTTACGGACATCGGGCTCATCGAGCTCAACGAGGCATTCGCCGCCCAAGCGCTGGCGGTGCTGCGCGAGTTCGGCCTGCCGGACGATGCCGAACACGTCAACCCCAACGGCGGGGCGATCGCCCTGGGCCACCCACTAGGCGCAAGCGGTGCCCGCTTGATAACGAGCGCCGTCTATCAACTGCAACGCAGCGGCACCCGTCACGCCCTGTGCACGATGTGCATCGGCGTCGGCCAAGGGATAGCGACCCTCATCGAACGGGTGTGAATGCTCCCATAAATCACCTGGACACAGCCGTGTCGTTCATACAACACGGTGAGCGGCCGGCCCCGTTCAGCGGCTGGAGACAAGCTCGTGCCAGCCGACCCCACGCGCCCAGCTCGCCCGCGCCAGCGCGGCAATCTCGCTTAAGATCGCCGCCGGTACGGCCGCCGGATCACCGAGCTCACGGGTATTGTAGTGGAAGACATAGATCCGGGCCGCAAACTGCTTGAACGGCAAGGACGATTCGCCGGGAAATTCACCATGACCGGCGGTAGAGGTGACAATGCCCTGACCCCAGTCCTGACCGCCGTCATTGTTGGGATTGTAGAAGTAAACCCGCACTTCGCCGTCTTGATCCACCGTCACCCGCTGGATCGATACGGCGTGCCAGCCAATGAATTGAGCGTTTTTATCGGTTGCCGCGATGCCCGCCGGCTGGGCATAGATGAGTTGGCGCGCGCCATTATAGGCGGGGTGATAGCTGATGTAGAACAGCCGCATGAAACCCTCGAAGTCGATGACATCGCCGCTCGAATATTGAATCACTGTGGCAAAACCGCGCTGAACCCACCAGCCATGGAACTCCGGATTGATCCATTTGTGGCCGTCCTCGCCGCGGCCGGCGATGCGCCGGCCCATTTCCCAATAGATCCGATCGAGGTGCGGCACGAGCACCAGCGAGACCGGATCGAGCTCGGTATGCAACTCCGCCACGCCCCCGGTCTGCAACTCGGTGGAGCGCAACAACTGTCCCTCAAAATGCATGTCAACCTCGTTATCCCGTGCCGCCCAGGTAATCAGCTCGAGCAGGAATCCCGGATCGCACTGCGACCAAAGACTTATGGCACGGGCCGATTGACAAGTGGGATTATCGCCCTGACCGACGCCAAGCGGCTGACCCAGCACGCTCACGGTGCCGGCCAGCAGCAAGGCGTTGGCCGATGGCGTGGGGCTGTCATCGACCAAGCGCTGCAGGATTGCCGCAACCTCCGCCTTGATTTGCAGTCGCGTCAGACGCCACAGCCCCGGGGCGAGCGGCGGGAAAAACAGCACGCCACGGTTGAGCATGCAGGCCAAGCCGTAAATGGATTGCGCGAGCAATGGATGGGTAATGCGGCCGATAAGCCGTCGCACGAGCTCACTATAGGCATCCAAGCTGTCCCGCCCCACGGAGTCGAGCCCCAGAACCCGAGCGATCCCCTCGTCACCATTTTTTGCAAGGATATGCTCGAGCAGTACGGCGTGCTGGGGGCTGACCAAACCGGTCTCGTGCATGGAGTGGGCGAATGTCTGCGCCTCCGCCGCCAAAGCTCCGGCATCCAGCTCAACCAGAGCTTCCCGATAATGCTCGAGCGATGCCGCGGATCGACTCAATGCCGAGGGGCCGTGGACGGCATTCGTGAGCCGCCGGGCCTGCTCATAGACGGCGCCACTCCCTGGTCCGGCGAGCGCCTGGACGGCGGCGTCGATCATCTCACGGACATGGTGCACCAGTATGGGGCGCTGCCGGAGGATCCGTGTGGCCTCGTTGACCGTGCTCTCGAGGATCCCCTGCGTGCCAAGACGATCGGCTATGAACCGGAACAGCCGGTGGACACCCTCCAACAGCGGCGTGCGCTCGGCTCGGGCCACCTCGCTGGACTGCGGGAACAGCAGATCCAAGTTTCGAGCGAGGGCGTCTTCGAGAAACGCACGCGCCCCGTCAGGCGTAATCTCATCGTTGACCGCCTCGCCGGTCGCGATAGCGAGCAGCCGCAATTCGCTCAGGCTTTCGATCGCCACGGAGAGTGCCGGACCACGCACCGAAGCCGACACCAGAGCCGGCTGCAGTAAGGCCGGGTGGGCCCAGTCGCCACCGTAGAAGACACCGGCGCGGTCGAACCGGGCCGCCTGCTCATAGAGCCATTGCACCCCCTGCGGCTCCTTGAGCAGCCGCAAGGTGAGATCGCAGATATGACCCTGATAGTTCAGCTTCGCGAAGGGCTTGACGGCCTCGAGCCGATCGAGCTCCTCGGCGAGCTGTGCCGCTAGGCGCTCAGCCTTATCGTGCCCCGTCCCGCTCATCTCGGCACGCCCGGCCGGCTAACGATAGAAATCATATTCTTCCTGCTTGAGTAGCAGCTCCCGCATCCGATCGGGATCGTCGCCGAAGAAGTAGACCGTGCCGTAATGATTGCCGAAGGCGACCCGCTCGGCGACCTTCGGGTTGGCCGGCATGAAAAGATCATGTTTTTCATAGTAGGGATCGTTTTCGACGGCTTCAGGCATGTCTATGTCGCTGATCACGCGCTGCTTGGGGTATACCAGGAAACAGCCGGCAAACCCCTTGGCGTCCACGACCTCGCGGGGAAAGAAATTTTGAATCTCCTGCTCGGTTGCCTTGGGATCGCTGACCAGCACGTGGGCCTGATAAGCGTTGAAACCATAGGCCCGCTCGATCAGCTCGAAGGCATTACCGCCCGGCACCCGATAGGCCACCTCACCGAAATGGAGGTTACCGTCATGGGTGATGAAAAACTCCGGGTGAATCAGGCCGTGCTCGATCTCGAAGGCCTGAATGAGGTGCTCCACAGCCTTACGGATCTGAGGCCGCCACTCTTCGAGCCCCGGCGAGGCCGGAATGAACACCGAATAGCCGAGGTGGACGTACTCGGAGATATTCAGGAAGCGAATCTTGCCGTCGTGGATAAAGACCTCGCAAGCAAACTCCTTACCGTCCAGATGGCTCTCCAGCAGGCACGGAAACTCATCGTCGCTAATGGCGTCGATGTCCTCGTTGGTTTTGATCACCCGATGGCCGTAAGTACCGGCTTTATCGAACGGTTTCATGTGAATGGGATCGTTTGGATCGCCGTCGAGCTTGAGCAAGGCCTTGTTGACGCGCAGGAGAAAGCGCCGCACGTCGTCGCGATCATGCGCCTCCTCGAAGACGCCGACGCGAATTCCGGCTAGCTGCGCCCGACGCTTCATCAACGATTTGTCGCGAAACAGCAGCGATTGCGGGAACAGCCGCGGCTTGTTCTGCAGCCGAGCATTGATCGCCCCCGCCCACTCAACCGTCTCCTCGTACAGCGGTACGGCGACCTCCACCCCCTCTTCGGCGAGCCGCTCATAGAGCTCTACGGAACGGTCGTTGAGACGTTCGAATTCCCAGGGAATATAGGGGATCGCGTTGTCCTTGGCATATTCCTCGGCCCAGCTCGGGGCGACCACGATGTATTTGCGGTTGAACCGATCAATCGCTTCGATCGCCCGCAAACTCCAGCCGAGGACTGCGACGTAGCTCGTATTGGGGGCAATTTCGGCCATAAACGAACCTCCTTATCAGCGAGACTTGCACCGGATCTTCGCGCCTGCTTTCACCCTAGTGCAGACTCGAGGGTCGCACAACCAAGCGGCTCGACAACCATGCCGTCAGCGGTCGATTTGAGAAAAAAGGTGGTTCGCATCACACTCCACTGATCGGGCGGTTCAGTTTAAACTGACCACGCTGCGCGCGGTGCCGAGGTCTCCCATGCGACTCAAACGATCGCTCACCTTCCTTACTCTGATCACGGTAATCGCCCTCATTACCGGCGTAGTGGTTTACCATCTGGCGGTTTACTCGGCCGAGCTCAGCGAGGCCACGGAGATCACTCAACGTGAGCTGCGCTTGCTGGATCGTTTGCTCGATGCCCGTCTGCAGGCCATGCAGACCGCCGCCCGGGTGGCGCTCAATCCCCGCATCGGCAAGCCCAACCTGGATGGTCTGCGCCAGGCCACCGGAGCGGAGGCCGTGCTGCGATTGAACAGGGCAGACCAACTCATCGCCGCCTCCGGGCCGGATGAGTGGTTCGCCAACCCACCGGCGGAGCTCGCCCGCGCGCTCTACCCTGATGCCGCGGCTCGCCTAGTGGTGGACCGTCCCGCACCCGACGGCGCGGCGGTGTATTTGGTCACCGCGCGTTCCTTTGAAGGCGAACGGCTCGTGATCTGGCTTAAGGCGGCGGCCCTCAACCCGATATTGGCCGTTTTGGATCAGAGGCCCGTACTGCTGGTCGATCCAGGTGGAGATGTCGCCGCCACGACCCGCGCCAAGCTGCAGGGGCATAAACTATCGGCACTGGCCGGCAGCTCACCCTGGCGACTGTGGCTACACGGCGATGAATGGCTCGTGACGGCGCACGATTCCATAACTTTCCCGGGCTGGCGGCTGGTTAGCCTCACCGACCGCGGCGCGCTGTTCGCACGGCTGCTGAAGCCCTTTCTATCGCCCATCGGAGCCGTCTACATCGTACTCATTGCAATCCTCGCCATCGCGTTACGCGCACTTTATCATCGGGCCGACCGGGAAGTGCGCCACCGCTCCGAAGTCGAGGAACGACTCAGGAGCAGCGAAGCGATGTACCGAGAACTCGCCAGCAGCGACAACTTAACGGGGCTCTATAATAGCCGCAAATGCCATGCCGATCTCAATTACGAGCTGGAACGGCATCGGCGTTACGGTCATCCGTTGTCCATCGTCGTGCTGGATGTGGATAAGTTCAAGCATATCAACGATTCTCTCGGACACACCGAAGGCGACCGCGTGCTGCAACTGATCGGCAACGTGCTGCAGGAGTCGCGACGCAAAGCCGATTCGGTCTACCGCATTGGTGGCGAAGAGTTTCTCATGCTGCTACCGGAGACCGAGCCAAAGGATGCCTACCTGGTGGCGGCGCGCATCCGCGATCGCCTGCGGCAGGAGGCTTTCGAGACGATCGACGGCACGCGATTGCTCATTACTCTGAGCGGCGGCATCGCCGGTTACCGTGGTGATGAGACCGAACGCGAATTCTTCACTCGTGCGGATCAGGCCATGTATGCGGCCAAAAGAAGCGGCCCCGGTGAACTGCGCTTGGCCGGCGAGCGGCGACCCGATAAAGACATCGCGGATAAAGACATCGCGCTCGGCGATTGAAATGTCGCCGCCCTATTCCACCAACATGACGCACTCCGGCAACTCCACCTCCATGATGACCGGCAGATGGTCTGAAAGTGGGTAATTCAATGCCTCGGCATTGCGCACCTGCAAAGTAGGCGAAACCAAGATATGATCGATGTTGCGGTGCGGCCGCCAGCTGGGGTAGGTATGTAGATCGTGGACTGGCTCGCGCAGATCGGTGTGCTTGCCTAGATAATCGAATTCCACACTGCGCGAGAGGCAGTTCAAGTCCCCCATGACGATCACATGCCGACAGGCGTTGACCAATTCAGCCACATAGGCGAGCTGACGCAAACGTGTGCGCTGACCGAGCGCCAGATGCAGTAAAACAACATCCAGGCCTTCCGCGGGGCCACCGAAGCGCAGATGCAAGGCACCGCGGCCGGGAATCATGCCCGGCAATCGATGATTGCGAACCTCCAATGGCCGATAACGACTGAGTACGCCATTGCTATGCCGTGCCAGCCGGCCAATGCGGCGATTGGTCTGAAAATGCCAAAATGGAAAACCGCCCCGTTGCGCCAAATACGCGGCTTGGTTGATGAAACCGCTGCGCAGGCTACCGGCGTCGATCTCCTGCAGGCCGACGATATCGAAGTCGGCGATCAGCCCACCGATACGGTCCAAATTGCCGAGCCGATTATTGTCGGGCAGCAGATGCCGCCAGCCGCGGGTGATGTAGTGATGATAAAACCGAGTTTCGATACCGGTTTGTATATTGTAGCTCATCAAGCGCAGGCACCGCCCACCGCTTGCCCGATGCCCGGCGTTGTCATCACATACTAAACCTTCACTGTCGACCATCGTGCGCTGCTATTCATGTTGGCTCGCGCGAGCCATCGTCCGTCTCAACAGGTGGCGCATCCATGCCGTGACCCAAACCCACGGTAGTGACTCAGCGCTTGCGCAAGGACCGCTCCTTATTGATTAAAAAATCCACGACATCGAGCATGCCCTGCTGACCACCCGTCTCACCCGGATCCACTAAATACTTTCCGGCCACGGCCAGAGACGGCGTTGCACGCACACTATAGGCTCGCACCATGCGCTCGGCACGGCGCAGATCCACATCGACGGCGAAAGAATCAAAGGCATCCAACGCCGCCTGACGATCGACCCCATGCTGGGTGAAGAACTCTGCGAGCGCCTGTTCGTCAGCAAAGTGGCGGCCATCGACATGGATGGCCTCAAACAGTGGCTCATGGATCTGATCGACCACATTCAGAGCCTTCTCGGCGTAATAAGCCTTAGCCAACAAAACCCAATTTGCCCGACCGAAAGTCACCGGCACCCGCACCAGTTCGACATCTTTGCCTGCCTCCTCCAGCCAGCCATGCAGCTTGGGTGCAAATTCGAAACAATGCGGACAACCATACGAGAAGAACTCGATGAGTTCGATCCGATCTTCGGTCGTCGTCGGCTGCGGCGGTTCGACCCTATGATACTGCTTACCGAGCTGGTAGTCCTGCGCAAACGCGCCGCCCGCGGTCAGAACCAACGCCAACATCGCAACAACGAACGCCCGCATACCCGTTTCTCCTTCAAAAGATAGCTCTCTTGCAAGCTCGCTACGGCACCCGTGTCCTGACCGCCCGTTGGCACAGCAACTCAAAAATCACGCAGGCCATAAGAACGCGCCGGGCCGCCATTGCATCCCGCCACGACAACAAACCCATGCTCGGCGCAGGCGGCAATTTGGCACGGCCGATCACAACAGACGAGCGCGTGGGCGCCCGGAGCACCCGGCACAGGTGCTGCGCGCGTCACTCCGCCGGTCGGTTACCAAGATGCAACCCGGAAAGGAAAGATGCCAGCGCCTCGATCTCCTCATCGGCAAGCCCGGCGGCCACCCCTTGCATAACCTTGCCCCGAGGATAACCGCCGCGCTTGCCGGCTCGGTAATCCTGCAGCTGCTGAACGAGGTACGCCGCCTTCTGGCCGCTGATCCTTGGGTATTTGGCGGGAGGATTGCCCAGACCGGCCGGCCCGTGGCAGCCGGTGCAAGCCGGAACGCCCTTGGCCGAGAGACCGCCCCGGAACAGCTGCTCACCCTGCTCGACAAGTGCCTTGTCGGCCGCACCTACCCGCAGAGGCTGCGCGGCAAAATAGGCCGCCAAATCCTGCATGTCCTGATCGCTTAAATTGGCCGCTTGTGGCTGCATGATCGGATTTTTGCGCTGGCCGCTTTTGAAATAGCGCAGCTGCTCGTAGAGGTAGCTTGCATGCTGCCCGGCAAGGCTAGGGAACTGTCCGGAGGGGCTGTTGCCATCGCTACCATGGCAACCCGCGCAGACAGCGGCCTTTTGTTGGCCCACCCGGGGGTTTCCCCCTGCGAAGGCCATTACCGCTGTGCTCAGCGAAATAAGGACCACTAACGCAATCCAATGCTTCATCAGCATGCAGCGCTCTCCTGCTTCGGGACGCGCTTGCCTTTTCAAGGGTACGGCTCAGTTAACAATCCAGCCGGAGGCAAGGTCGCTGCAATTTATATCAGCGGTCGCCGAAGCGGTCAATTTCTATGCCGTGGACGACACCGGCGTTATCCTCCAAAATCCATCCTGGACGACACCAGCCAGCCGGCTCCAGAATGCGCCCCCCGCCAACGAGCAAAGCGGATGAACCCAATTTACCGCAAGGCCCGATTCCTGCTCGGCGCACCGGATTTGCGCCACCTCCCCCCGGATACCGGCCGTGAGGTTGCCTTTGCGGGGCGCTCCAATGCCGGGAAATCGAGTGCCATTAATGCCCTCACCGGGCAAAAGGCGCTGGCCCGCACCAGCAAAACACCCGGTCGAACACAGCAAATTAATGTCTTCCCGGTTAGCGATCAGCGTTATCTGATTGACTTGCCGGGCTATGGCTTCGCCAAACTGCCGCAGGCGATCCGCGCCCACTGGCAGCGGATACTGCCAGAGTATCTGCAGCGGCGGCGCTCCCTGCGCGGATTGATGCTGATCATGGACGTTCGCCATCCGTTGACCGCCCTCGACCAACAGCTGCTCGTCTGGTGTAGCGCGGTGGGTTTGCCGGTGCACGTGCTACTGACCAAGGCCGACAAGCTCAAACAGGGGCCGGCGGCACAGGCCCTGCGGTACACCACCGAGCGTTTGGCACAGGACTACCCCGATACCAGCGTGCAGTTGTTCTCCGCGCGGCGAGCGCGGGGTATCGAAACCGCCCACGGCAAGCTCGACGCATGGTTGCAGCTCGAAACCGCCGCCCACAGCTCGGCCGCAGCTAAGCGACCGCGGTCTTGACGCGGAACAAGGCACTGCTGGGGAAATGAGCAAGAAAAGGCCCCGGGAACCATGGGGGGTGGTCTCCCGGGGCAAAGCACCTAGCCTTGGGGGCAAGGCCAGGCTGTTGGCCCGCTGCAAAGAGGAGGGATTAGCGGGCCGCGCCGGGCACTGGCGCTATATCTAGTGACAGGGAAAGTTTAGAAAAGTTCACTGCTCTGATAGCAGAGAATTCATTCAACTCATTCGTGCGACAGCGCGGCTCAGGGGGGCGCCCGTTACCGGCAACACTCAGTGGGCTTCTTCCCAGTTATCCCCCCAACCGGCGTCGACGGTCAACGGCACGCCGAGCTCCGCCGCACCGACCATGAACGTTCGGATGCGCTCGGCCACGGCCGGCACATCCGGCGTCGGCACCTCGAATACCAGCTCATCGTGCACCTGAAGTACCATAAATATGTCCGTGCGTTCGCTTTGCAGCCACTGATCCACCCGGATCATCGCCCGTTTGATGATATCGGCCGCGCTGCCTTGCATGGGGGCATTGATGGCGGTGCGCTCTGCAGCCTGCCGGCGCTGCAGATTGCTCGCGTTGATCTCCGGGAGATAGAGACGCCGGCCGAAGACGGTCTCCACATACTGGCGCTTGCGCGCTTCGCGCCGAGTGCGCTCCATGAAAGCCTTGACGCCCGGGTAGCGTTCGAAGTAACGGTCGACGTAGTGCTGCGCCGCATCGCGCTCGATGCCTAGCTGACGCGCCAGGCCGTAGGCGGACATGCCATAGATCAAGCCGAAATTGATAGCCTTGGCCGCGCGCCGTTGTTCAGGAGTGACCTGCTCCAGCGCGGTAGCAAAAACCTCGGCAGCGGTGGCCCGATGAATGTCCTCGCCCGCGGCAAAGGCGCGGCGCAGCCCTTCATCGCCCGAGAAATGGGCCATGATGCGCAGCTCCACCTGCGAGTAGTCCACAGCCAACAGCCGATAGCCTTGCCGCGCGATGAAACCCCGCCGGATGCGCCGCCCTTCCGGTGAACGCACCGGAATATTCTGCAGGTTAGGGTCGGAGGAAGACAGCCGCCCGGTGGCTGCCACCGCCTGCTGATAGGAGGTGTGTACCCGTCCGGTGCGGGGATGGATCAACAATGGCAGTTTGTCGGTGTAGGTGGATTTCAACTTCGCGAGCGCCCGATGCTCGAGGATCATTTGCGGCAGCGGGTACGTTGCGGCGAGTTCCTGGAGCACGGACTCGGCCGTGGACGGCGCGCCTTTGGGCGTCTTGGCCAGCACCGGCAATCCCTGCCGATCATAGAGTACGGCCTGAATCTGCTTGGGTGAGCCGAGATTGAACTCGCAGCCCGCCGCGCGGTATACCGCGGTCTCGATCTCGGCCAGACGCTGCGCGAGCTCCGCGCTCTGCGCGGCGAGAAGCTCGCGGCTTACCAGCACGCCGGTACGCTCCATGCGCGAGAGCACGGGAAGCAAGGGCATTTCGATGGTATGGAAGACTCGCTCGGGTCCGGGTAACTGCCGCAGCCGCGGATAGAGCGCCTGGTGCAAACGCAGGGTAATATCGGCGTCTTCTGCCGCATACTCTGCGGCGCGCTCGATTGCCACCTGATCGAAGGTAAGCTGCTTGGCGCCCTTGCCGGCCACGTCCTCGAATTTAATGGTCCGGTGGCCCAGATATTTGAGCGCAAGCGAGTCCATGTCATGCCGGGTCGCGGTGGAGTCGAGCATGTAGGACTCGAGCATGGTATCGAAGCGTACCCCGCGCAGCGCAATACCATAATGCGCCAACACGCTCATGTCGTATTTCAGATTCTGCCCCACCTTGGCGCGGTGCGGATCCTCCAACAATGGCCTGAGCTGCTCCAGGACGTGCCGACGCTCGAGCTGAGGCGGAGCGTCGACTCCGGTATGCGCCACCGGCACATAGGCGGCATGCGCTGGCTCCACCGCGAAGGAGAGGCCGACGATCTCGGCATCCATATAGTTCAGGCTAGTCGTCTCCAGATCGAAAGCGAACACTTCGGCGCTCGCCAGGCGCTGCAGCCATTGCTGCAGGCCGGCCTCCTCGAGCACGGTCTCGTAGTGGGCGGCGGCTTGCTCCGGATCGCCGGCACCGGGGTACCCATCACCGAGCTGGGCGAGCCAACTGCTGAATGCATGCTGGCGATAGAGCTGCGCCAACGCATCCACATCCGGCGCCCGAGGCCGCATAGCCTTTGGATCCAGGTCCAGATCCAAATCGCAGCGAATCGTTGCGAGTTTCCTCGACAGCGCGAGTTGCTCGAGATGCCCGCGCAGACTCTCCCCGACTTTGCCCTTGATTTCATCGACACACTCCAGCAGGGCATCCAGCGAGCCATACTGTCCAAGCCACTTGGCCGCGGTCTTGGGACCCACCCTCGGCACGCCCGGAATGTTATCGACGGCATCCCCCACCAGCGCCAAATAGTCGACCATCCGCTCGGGTGGCACGCCGAATTTGTCCCGCACCGCAGCCGCATCGAGCCACGTCCCGGACATGGTGTTGAGCAACACCACATCGTCGTTGACAATCTGGGCCATATCCTTATCACCCGTTGCGATTATGGTGCGCAGCCCGGCCGCGCTGGCGCGTACCGCGAGCGTGCCTATGACATCGTCGGCCTCCACCCCCGCGATCTCGATCAGCGGTAATCCCAAGGCGCGGACGATCCGCTTGAGCGGCTCGAGCTGTACGCGCAGCTCATCCGGCATGGGCGTCCGGTTGGCCTTATAGGCCTCGAAAAGCTCGTCGCGAAAGGTTTTTCCCTTGGCGTCGAACACTACGCCGAAGTAAGCCGTATCGTATTCGGTGAGCAACTTACGCAGCATGTTCACTACGCCGTAGATCGCCCCGGTCGGCTCGCCGGCAGGGGTGGTCAATGACGGCAAAGCATGGTAGGCGCGGTACAGATAGGACGAGCCGTCCACCAGGACTAACGGGGGGCATTGCTCGCTCATTACGACACAATCGGTCCTCAAGGTTGCGCCCATTGAGACCCCGAGGCCCGGGCCTGCGGGCAGAGAGATCATAACACCAACCTCAGTGGCCATGCGCGGCCTCCGACGGCCATTGATAGCGGGCTGGGGCGCTATTTATGGTACAAAGACGGGTACGACGTTACATTGAATGCTTTGCGCTTGTCGGGCGGGGCAGCGGCAGATTCGGAGCGATGGCCACGATGAAACGACACGATAAGTTCAGCGACCATGAGCGTCTGCCCATCAACGATTCTATAATGACGCGGGAGTCATGGAAAATCTTCCAAATCATGGCCGAATTCGTCGAAGGGTTCGAACGGCTGGCACAAATCAAGCCCTCGGTCAGCATGTTCGGCTCGGCACGCACGAGGCCAGACCACCCCTGGTACAAACTCGCCGAGGAAATCGCCTATGCGCTGTCACAGGCGGGGTTCTCCGTGGTCAGCGGCGGCGGCCCGGGCATTATGGAGGCCGCCAACCGCGGCGCCTTCGCGGGCAAATCGCCCAGTATCGGATTGAACATCCAGCTGCCCCAGGAACAAATCGGCAATGCGTATCAGGACATAGGGCTGCATTTCCGGCATTTCTTCTCGCGCAAGGTCATGTTCGTGAAATACGCCTCGGCCTACGTCGTGCTGCCGGGCGGCTTCGGGACGCTGGACGAGTTGGCGGAGATCCTCACCTTGATTCAGACTGGCAAGACTCGGCGCATCCCCATCATCCTCGTCCACGCGCCGTTCTGGGACGGGCTGATCGATTGGTTCCGCGACACGCTGGTCGCCCAAGGTACGATCGATCCAGAGGATCTGACCTTGTTCAAGGTACTCGACGAGCCGAGTGCGGTCGTAGACGCCATCTTTGATTTCTACGAAAACCGTGGCCTCGAGCCCTCCGATGCAGAACAGGAAATCCTGTTGGACCTGTAAGGTAGCCAACTTATGTATCAGGCCCGTGTTTTCATCGTCGCCGCTGCGATCGCCTTGCTCGGCGATAGCGGCACCGTTACGGCCGCCGACAGCTCCGGAGCTACGATGAAGCCGAGCTCGCCACCGCAGGCGCCCCACATCGTTCCGCCTCCGCCGCCGCAGGAGCTGACCAAAGGTGAGGCAATCGAGTCAGGGGTTACCATCACCCATCGCGACGGGGCAGAATTCCATGAATACAGCATCGGCGGCCGCGTGTATGCCGTCAAAGTCATCCCACGGGGGGGCGTCCCCTATTGGTTTTATGACCTTGACGGCGATGGCCGGGTCGGGGAGATACTCGAGGATCCCTTACAGGAGATTCCCCAGACCGTGCAGTGGCAGATTCTGAGTTGGTAGAGTTCAGGAGCGCAGAATCATCCGCTCCACTCGAGGCCTCTCAGCGGCACGGCCTCAAGGGTACGGTTTGAGATTGGCGTAAGCTGCCACCAACCATTTGCTGCCGCTGCGCGCGAAGTTCACTTGCACGCGCGTGCTCGGGCCGCTGCCCTCGCAGTTGAGCACGATACCTTCACCGAAGCTTGCATGACAGACGCGCTGCCCCAGACTGAATGCGGCCTCGGTTGTCACCGGCTCGGCGGTATGTGCCATAGTCTGCGCCCGAGTAACGCTGAATCGGGCACGCACTTCCTGGAGCAGTTCCGTTGGGAGCTCCTGGAGAAAACGTGAAGCCGTTCCATACTGATCCTGGCCGTGCAGGCGGCGCCGCTCGGCGAAACTCAGAAAAAGCCGCTGCCGAGCTCGGGTGATCCCGACATAACACAGCCGCCGCTCCTCCTCGAGTCGCCCCGGCTCATCCAAAGCCATCCTATGAGGGAATAGCCCCTCCTCCAGGCCCACCAAAAACACCACCGGAAATTCCAAGCCTTTGGCGGAATGCAGGGTCATGAGCTGCACACCGTCGTCCTGCTCGCCGGCTTGAACCTCGCCAGCCTCCAGCGCCGCATGCGCAAGAAACGCCGTCAAACCATCCTCCTCGTCATCGGTCGGCTCGCGGGCTTGCTCGAAAGTCCGTGCGGCGCTGATCAGCTCATCGAGATTCTCCAGTCGGTCCAAGCCCCGTTCACTGCGGTCCTTCGCGTAGTGCTCGCGCAAGCCGCACTGCGTCAATACGGCTTCGATCCGCTCCGCAAGCGCCGGCTGCTCGGCGAGCGGCCCGCCCAGGCGGTCGAGCAGT
>JAGFJL010000033.1 GCA_024102725.1 Nitrococcus mobilis | reverse complement strand
CAAAATGGTGCGCGATGA
This sequence comes from Nitrococcus mobilis, assembly GCA_024102725.1. Lineage (GTDB taxonomy): Bacteria > Pseudomonadota > Gammaproteobacteria > Nitrococcales > Nitrococcaceae > Nitrococcus > Nitrococcus mobilis_A. The sequence goes on along the minus strand of JAGFJL010000033.1, from coordinate 9,630 downwards.
GCTGCCAGTGTTCGTCGGAGAGGTCACTGTCGTACACGAGCTGATCTCTTGTGTGAGATTTATAATATATTTATATGATAAATAGCAGCGTTTTAACAAGACAGCTTCTAAAAAAGCACAGCCGAGAGTGACATGCGATATCGATGCACAGACGACGCCACTTTGTGCAAAATGCCTATCTCAAACGAGCGCTGGCACGCCAGACAAAACCTAGCCGCATGCCGCGGGTTTTTTTGTGGCCAAACAAAATCCAGGTCGGTATATTGGGAGGGTCTCGTATAATTTCGAGCTTACTTTAGTAAGGTATTATTTTTATTGGCGTCCCCAACGGGATTCGAACCCGTGTCGCCACCTTGAAAGGGTGGTGTCCTAGGCCAGCTAGACGATGGGGACGGTATTTCCCGAAAGCCGCTAATCCTAAGCAGCACCCGAAAAGGTGTCAAGCAACCCTTATCAATATGGTATCGTTTCGGCTAATTCCAAGCCCTATGGGGGCCAACGGCATGAACCACGCCAGCAATCCCATTCCCTTCGACGAGCAGCAGCTCACCCAGCTCGGGCTACTCCATCCGCCCTTCACCGCTGAAGACTTTCAGTTTGAAGACGCGGACATCGAGGCCGCGCGTAACTTAGCCGTGCATCTGCTGCAGAGCAGTAATCGGGTGGTCATCCTCAGCGGGCCGGCCGGCGTCGGTCGAACCGCGTTCTTGCGCCAGATCGCGGCAATGGACCCCGATGAACTCGATTGCTGCGTGCTGGACGGCTCACCGCAGCTGCACGTCGTGAACATCGTAAAGATGCTTGCCATGCGGATGGGGGCTTCTGAGGTCGCGCACGACCCCGATACCCTGGCGGCCCGGCTTCGCCAGGCGGAAGCGTCGGGCTATCGACCGGCGTTGCTGATCGATGACGCCCATCGCCTTGAAGAAAACATGATCAAGGGCTTGCTCTTGCTCCGCGAGGCGCTTGCCAAGGTCGGTGCCCGGCTGCCGATCCTGCTCGCAGCCCCAACCGGGGCGGATAATACGCTGCGGCAGCTTACGGCAGCGCTCGCCGAACAAGACGAGCGCAGTGAGATCGTCCTGCCCGCTTTCACCGAGGCCCAAACCGCCAGCTATATCGAACAGAGTCTCGCGGCGGCCGGCGAGCATACGGGGGAGTTGCTCTCGATCCGGCAGAAACAGCAAATACACGAGCAAACCGGGGGCATTGCCGCACTCATCAATCAGGAAACGACTCGTCTTCTCAGCGACACTGCTCGCAAACGCAACCCCGCTCGCCCGTCACTCCGCCGATCACGGCGGCTCTATGCCGGGGTTGCCGCGGGGGTGATTCTATTAGCCGGCGGACTGCTGCTGACCCGCTATCTCACGACGACCACTGAGTCTCCGGAGGGTATGCCGTTGGCCTTGCCGTCTCACCCGGCCAGTGCCCCGGCCGACCCCCTGGCCCAAGCCGGCGGGGTGGGCACGGATAAGGCCGCAACACTCTCCGACCAACCGCTTACCGCGCGGCCGGAAAGCCCGTCAGCACCAGAGAAAGCGCCAGCGCCCGGGGTAGGCTCGGCCCCAAGCGCAGCCGCTCCGACGTTTGTGCAGAAGAGCGATGCCGAGCCGGAACAAGCCGCACCGCAAACCGACCCGCCGACGCCGACACCAGATCGATCGAACCAGCGCCAGGAAGCCGAGAACCCCACCAACGTGGCGATGCGCAGCCCGGCACCAACTGTTGCGTCGAAATTGCGGGAAGATTGGTTAGCCGGCCGAGCGGGTGATCATTACACGATTCAACTCATCGCCGGCCATCAGAAGCAGACATTAGAGCGATTTTTGGAACAGCATCCGCTGGTAGAGGGCAAAACCCATGTCGTGCAGGCTCGACGTCAAGGGCGAGCTTGGCATGTTCTCATTACCGGTGACTACCCCTCGCGCGAAGCGGCCCGGAATGCTTTGCGCCGGCTACCCCGAGCGCTACGCGATAACGGCAGCTGGGTTCGCTCCTTCGCCTCGTTACGATCGTAACCGGCGAGTCGGCTGTAAAGGGCCGCTCGTCAGTTAATGTAACCGAGCATGAAGCGAACGCTTGGGGTCAGGGAATGGCGTTGAGCCCGGTAGACCGTACCACTTCCGGCGCTCTGCTGCCGTTGCCTTCGTCGGACCGATTACCGGCAGCACGGCGCGCGGGCCGCACCGTCCGCGCTCGAGTGCACACCGACGTCCCGGAGGCTTGCGTACTCTGCTTCTTTAGCGAGGTCGTTAGCAGCGTCTGCAGCTCGGCACGGGTCCTGAGCCTTAATCAGTAGTGGGCAAACGGCCCGCACCCTCTCTACGAAATTGACTACCAAGGGGCACGCCTGGCTGTCATGTTGCCGGGCGTAGGAGGCCCGCTAGCCGCGGGACTCCTTGAGGGGACGATTGCGTTCGGCTGCAAGAAATTCGTCGTATGCAGCACGCTGACCAGCTCCGCGGAGTGCGCCTCGAGTACCTCCTCCTCTATGGGGGCGACGAGGTAAGCGGAACTCTCGGCACGTGGAATGACAGGAATTGGAAGCAACAGACGTCGGTGCGCGAACGGCTTTTCTGGCTCGCAGCCGAGGTCTGCGCGGCGCCTGCCATCTGCACCGAGCTCGGTGCAGCGCACGGCTCGGGCAACCGGCGCGGCATACGACTCGCGCGGCGGGCTGGTCTTTTCTGCAGCATAGCCATTTCCAAAGTGCAGCAATTTAGTTTGCGACTCCTTCCTGCCAGCAGGAGTAGGCTCTCAGGCCGGGGTTCAGCACCGGCATCGCAAAGCTCACCGCACAGCACTGGGCGCAGCCGTTAAAGCCGCCCAGCCGAGGTCCGCCGCTGAGAGGTTGCCGCGATTGGCTCATGAAGGCCCGAGGTCGGCGCCGCCCAGCGCTCCTCGGCAGTAAACATCGCATCGACGACGACCCTTGGATGCACCGCCCGGATCGCCGTGGCGAGCTCTTCACGCAGCTGATCGAGCGTGGCTAACCGACCGACCGGGAAATCCTCCGCCAGCACCGTGTGCACGACCACGTAGAGCGTCCGCCCGGGCCGGACCATACGCACATAGCGGTTGCGCACGGGCAGCCGCTGCAGGACTCGGTCGATCGCTGCGGTCACGGGCTCGGAGAGCCACGTCGGCGGAGCCCGATTGAGCAGCTCCAGCATCGCCTGCTTGGCCATGCGCACCGGAACGCCGAGACAAATAATCACTACGGCGGCGACCAGCACCGGATCGATGTATGGAATCGCCTCCGGCCAACCGAGCGCTTGGAGCACGGGAACGAGGCAGAACGCGAGCAAAACGGTGCCCGAGATAAGGGCATCCAAGACCCAATTCTGCACATCGGCGCGCAAGAGGGGGCTATCCACTTCACGTCGCCTTCGCTGCAGCCACCAGGCCGTCAGCGAGCACAGCGCCGTGGCGAGCACTGCATAGAAAATCGCCGGCGCGGCGGCGACCGACCGCCCCCCGCTGAACAACGCCTGCAGCGAGTCAATCAATGCGGCCGCTGAAATACCCAAAATCAGCACGCCCTTGCCGGCATTGATCAGTGACTCGAAATAGGCATAACCGAAGGGAAACTCAGAGCTATCCGGCTGCACCGCCAGCCCCGCGACACGGACGGTCACGAGTGCCACGGCGAAATACGTCAGATTGAATAGCCCATCGAGCAGGATGGCGCACGAGTTCGTGATGAGCGCAAAACTCACCCCTAGTGTGCCCATGAGCAGGGCCGCGCCGACCGAGCACAGCAAAGCGCCTTGCTCTGCGTTCATGGGCAACGCCGAGGCTGACCGCGGCGCCATCAAGCGTGGCTGATGCGTGTGCCGAGCACCTCCAAGAACCGCGCGATCCAAGCCGGATGGGCCGGCCAGGCCGGCGCGGTCACCAAATGGCCGTCGGTCACGGCCTCGGTCACCTCGAGCTCGGCGTACTTGCCACCGGCCAGAGTCACTTCGGGCGCGCAGGCCGGATAGGCCGACACCCGCCGGCCTTTGATGATCCCGGCGGCCGCGAGAATCTGCGCGCCGTGGCAAATCACCGCCAGCGGCTTGTTCGCCCGATCGAAAGCACGCACCAACTCGAGCACCTTATCGTTTAGACGCAGATATTCCGGCGCGCGCCCGCCCGGCAGCACGAGCGCATCGTAGCGATCCTCGCTCACCTCGGCGAAGTCGGCATTGAGCGAGAAATTATGCCCCGGTTTTTCCGTGTACGTCTGATCGCCTTCGAAATCATGGATCGCTGTTTTGACACGCTCGCCGGCCTTCTTCCCGGGACACACCGCATGGACCGTATGCCCGACGGCCCACAGTGCCTGGAACGGCACCATGATCTCGTAGTCCTCGCCGAAATCACCGACGATCATCAGGATCTTTTTTCCAACCATTGGCCGCGGTCCTCCATGCTGAATGTAACGGATCGGAGATCGTGGGCACCACCGGGATCGCCAGCAGGCGGCTCGTGCCACAGGACTGCTCAGAAGCGCCTGGTAAAGTCGGCGAACAAGTTCTCCGGCGAGTATACTGCGCGGAGGGTGGTCAGTGCCTACCCTCTGCCCAAATCGGCAAAACGGATACAGCATCGGAGGTAGCCATGCAAGCCGTCATCGGGAGCGTCACCATCGAGTGTGTCGTGGGTGATATAACGGCCCAAGCGGATGTCGATGCCATCGTCAACGCGGCCAATGCTGAGCTGCTGCCCGGCGGTGGCGTCGCCGGAGCCATTCATGCGGCCGCCGGGCCGGGCTTGGCCGAGGAGTGCCGTCCGCTGGCACCGATTCGCCCGGGCGATGCGGTGATCACCTCGGGACAACGGCTGCCGAACGCCCACATTATTCACTGTCTGGGGCCGGTCTACGGACGCGACGAACCGGCCGACGCGCTGCTGGCCGAGTGCTACCGCAACGCCCTGCGTCTGGCCGAGGAACATCGGCTCGGCCGCATCAGCTTCCCGGCACTGTCAACCGGTGCTTTTGGCTATCCGATGGCAGCCGCCGCCGAAATAGCGCTGCGCACCCTCGCCGAGGAAGCGCAACGTCTGCGCCATGTGCGACTCATCCGTCTCGTGCTGGCCAACGAGGGCGCTTACCGCGCGCACGCCACAGCCCTGTCACGCTGTGCCCCGCAATCTAAATCATCGCCCATGACCACCTGATAGATACCGCATGGTAAAAACGTTACAGATCGAGCGCGGAGGAGTCATGCGTGACTGATCAGAATGCCCGCTTTCGAAATGCCCTCGACCGGCTCGATACGCTGCATGCCGAGGACCCACGGCGAGCGCAAGCCGCAGGCAAAGAAATAGCCTATGAGTTGCTCTACGCTCAGCGCATGAGCGAATGGCTCGGGCGGGTTGCGCCGCAGGCCTCAGAAGCGCTGCATTTGGCTGCGCGTGCTCAACATCTACAACGCTGGCGCATTCCACGCGATAATTACCCGAAGGACCGCCGCGGCTACCTCGCCTGGCGCCGAGCGCTGGGACATCGTCAAGCCGAGCAGGCCGCGCAGATCCTGCGCGAAGTGGGCTACGACGAAGCGCTCTGCCAGCAGGTCGCCGGCATGATCCGCAAGGAAAGGCTGCACAGCGACCCCGACGCCCAAACACTGGAAGACACCGCCTGCCTGGTCTTCCTCGCGCATTATTTTACCGACTTTGCCACCGCTCACGAGGAGACAAAGCTGCTCCGCATCGTGCGCAAGACCTGGAACAAGATGTCGCCCCGCGGCCATGAGCTGGCCGCGACGATTCCGCTATCGGGCGATGCGCAAGCCTTGCTGCGCAAGGCTTTGGCGTATTTGGCGGATTGAGCCCCCGCGCCCAAGGAGGCACGAAAATTTCCCTCGAAACGCTCAACCCAAAACGAGCGATAAGAAGATCGCGACCACGGCCGCGGGGCTCACCCAGCGGATCATGAAACGCCAGACCCGGGTCACACCGTTCGTGCCGAGCTCGCTTTCCTGTTCCGCGGGAACGAGCCCCCAGCCGGCAAAGGCGGCGATTAATAGACCGCCGATCGGCAGGAAGTAATTCGAGGTCAGCGCGTCGAGCCACTCGATCCAGGCACTATCGACAGCGCACGGAACGCCGACCAGGAAGGTTACCCCCCCGCAAAACCAAGCGGCAGTCACGCGGTGCCAGTGCCATTCGTCGATGAAATAGGCGACAACCACCTCGAGCAGGGAGATCGACGAGGTCAGCGCGGCTAGGCTGAGCAGCAGAAAGAACGTGAATGCGAGCATCCCCGCCCACGGCAGTTGCGCGAAGGCGACCGGCAGCGTCTGGAACGTGAGCCCCGGCCCCGCGGCCGGCTCGAAGCCGAAAGTGAAAACGATTGGAAAAATCGCTGCACCCGCGAGCAGCGCCACAGCCGTGTCGGTCAACGCCACGTAAAAGGCAGAGCGTGACAGTGATTCGCCAGAACCTAGGTAGCTCCCATAGGTGATCATCACTCCCATGCCGAGGCTCAGGGAGAAAAACGCCTGGCCGAGCGCGGCCAGTAGGCTTCCTCCCGAGAATTCCTCCCAACGCGGCGTCAACAAAAAGGTCGCCGCCTCCCCTGCTCCCGAAAGCGTCAGCGAAAAACCAACCAACCCAATCAACATGAACAACAGCGCCGGCAACAGGATGCGCGAACCTCTCTCGATGCCAGAGGAGATGCCGCCTGCCACGATGACGATCGTCGCGGTCATAAACAGCGCCTGCCAGAAGATCTGGCGTGGTGCACTGCCGACGAGGCCATCGAACAGCGCGTGAATCTCGCCTCCCCCGGCTCCGGAAAAGCGGCCAGAGGCACTCAAAAGCATGAAGTCGAGCGTCCAGCCCGCGACCACGCCGTAAAAACTCAGGATCAAGAAGCCCGATAGCACACCGAGCCAGCCACCGAGCACCCAAAAGCTCCGGGGCCGCAGGCTCCGGAAAGCACCAACAGGGTTGCGGCGACTCGCCCGCCCGAGCATCAACTCGGCGACCACGATTGGCAAACAGATTGCGAAAACCGAAACAACATAGACGAAAATAAATGCCGCGCCGCCGTTTTCCCCGGCCATGTAGGGAAACTTCCAAATATTTCCAAGACCGACCGCAGATCCTGCGGCGGCGAGAACGAACCCCAGGCGATTCGACCACGAGCCGCGTGCCGATTCCACGCTCACAAACTGCCCCCTTGCCAAACGGCGGCTAGCGAAATCTCATAAGAACGCGGCGTGCCCACCTCCGTATGACGGAACCATCTAGGCCCAGAGCGCACCGGCGTCTTCCGAGAGCGTACGATTCATCATCACGACTGAGAACTGTGGCCCACAAGTACCTGTTCTTCTTTCCGGATCCCTAATCACCGCGCTCGAAATCCATGCTTGGTACGCAATCTCTCCAGGGGAAAATCCCGCGCGCGGCTCAAGTCTACCAGAGCACCTCGCTAGCTCACCCCCCGTTGGTATTTGGGAGACGCGCCGACCGCACTCAGCAACGGCTCCGGTTTATGGATGTAGAAACCTTGCGCCTAGTCGATGCCGATACATCTGAGCGCTGCCATGATCGGCCCGGACTCCACCCACTCCGCGACGCATTTTGTCCCACGCAGCGCCGCGAGTCCCTTGAACGAGGAGACGATAATTCGGCTAGCGAGATCCCCATGGAGTCTACAGACGAACTGGCCATCCACCTTTACGTAGTTACGTAATGCAGAGGCAGGCGATTCAGATAACCATAACTTGCTGCGTCTGAACCGAAGTCATCGAGAGCGTAGCGAAATCCCTGCTTGCTCAACTTGAACATGGCTTCTACAGCCGCGGTCATGTTCCGTATAGCGATGGTTTCTGTGATCTCGAAGCAGACCCGGGTTGGATCCACAGCGTATTGCAGCATCAGCGCTTCCACCTGTACCAGAAACTCTGGACGATCCAGCGTGGCGGCTGCCAAGTTGATGCTGAGCCTGAAATCGGCATTGCGGTGACCGGCCAAAAACCTGAAATTCGGTTAAACCCAGCAGTCAAGCGTGGGCATGAGGCCGTAGCGTGACGCCACCGGCAGGAAACTGCCCAGCGAGACGCTTTTGACTTGCTCGCGCCTGCGTAACAGCATTTCGAAAAACGCCGTCATACCTTCACCGCCGGCGGCCTAGGTAATCCGCTGGGCATATAGGAGCATCCTTCCCTTGCGTATGGCGCGGTGGAACTGCGCCACCCACTCCAACTCGGTGCGATGCCGTCGCATCGCCAGCTTCTCGGGCCGATAGGCGTGGATGCGGTTGCGCCCCGCATCCTTGGCAGCGTAACAGGCGCTATCCGCACGGCTCAAAACGGCGGCCGCCGGCTCCCCGCCATGGAAATGGGTGATGCCGATGCGCGCACCCAAGCGGCAGGTGTATTCATCCCGGCTGAACCGGTAAGCCAGCCAGCACAGCGCGTCGCAGCCGTTCTGCCAGCGACTGCGGATCCCGAAGGTCGGTATCCAGCACGATCACCGTGAACTCGTATCCGCCTAACCGGGCCAGGATCAGATCCTCTGGAAGCGCCATTTTGAGCCTATGCGAGAGCTCGGCGAGCAATCGATCTCCCCTTTGGTGGCCGCAAGTGTCGTTGATCAACTTAAAATGATCCAGGTCCAGGTAAATTAGCGCGGGACGGCCGCCGTCAGCGCACTGGCTGAACTGCTGAAGCCGAGCGTCCAACTATGACCGGTTATTAGACCAGCGAACTCCGCCGCCAGCAGCAGCAGGCCGAGGTGAGCAGCCAGCACATAGGCAGCGAGCAAGCCTACTCCCAGCACCGAGTGCCGAACAAAACGCTTCGGATTCCTCTCGTCCTGAATGCCGAGTGCGGATACCAAGCGCAAACGGCTGATTCCTTCCCTGGTTGCTGGACCTTTATAAGATTCCCCACGGTTTCAAGCTTGTCACGGCATTGCTTGCCGTGAATCCTTATCGCTCGTCCAGTGTCCCTATTCGGCCACCAGGTCACATCGCAAGCAATTAACGGCCGGTCTGCTCCGCTTATCAATCCGGATTTCTTGCGACCCCATCGACGGACAGTTTCTTTACATTACCCTTCACGGTGTATTTCACCACCGATCGTTCGCCCACCGTCCCATAAGAAACGCCATTTAAAAAAAGCTTGCCGTCCTTGACCTCGACTCGATCGCCGTTAATGACAATCAGCCCATTTTGTCCGCTCACGCTGGCCTGTGCAGTTGAGCCGCTACCGGAACGCGTGCTTATCGAGCTGCTCACGGATGTAGTAACGCTCGTACCGGCGGCGCCGGCTGACAGACTGTGTCCCGTGGCGAGAGCGAGCAGGAACGATGCAATAAAGAGCAAAAACGCGGGTGGGTACATGCCCTTCAAAACCTCAGGAAATGCTCGAAAGAAAGACAAGGCTACTTGAATATTAGCATCGTCCAAGAACTTGACTCGAAGCGTTTCAACACTTCGGAACAGAGACTCTCTCGAAGCTCGGTCTAAGGGGCTGTCTTGCTGAAACCGTTGACTGCACCCTGAATCCGTGATGGCACTCCATTTCGCAGCGCAGCAATGAGGCTCATGGTGGCACATAGTGCTTCTACCGGCCCGAGTGGTTTTTTTGCGGAGACGTTTGGTTCTCTGCGGGCGTTTGGGCACCC
>JAGFJL010000184.1 GCA_024102725.1 Nitrococcus mobilis | reverse complement strand
GGAGGGTTTGGAATCGCATGAATGGTCTCCTATGGCTTGGGTTACATCGTGCCCTTCCGATGAGGCGGCTTGACCCAGCGGCCCACCCTATCCTGGGGGCTCAACTCGGCGGGTCTTCTTCCTCGCGTCGGCGCTCAGTCGGGGGCCGCCGAGCGCGGAGGCTTGTCGCTGAGGGCTGCGCCTCAGCAAGGATCCAATCAGCAAGGACCCGAGCGGTATCGAATCACCGCTTGGTGCGATTGAGCAAGATCTGGTCCAGCCCCAGACCCGTGCGAAAACAAACGCCTGTGTCCGATGGTGCGACCTCGCGGCGATGCAGTGTTGCAAGGACGCGCAACGCATCGCATCGTGGGGGGTCCCCTGGACGGCAACCGGCGAAGCTCATAGGAATTCTCCTTGCCACCGGGCGGCGGGAGTGCCCCCGTTGGGACAGGTCGACTCAATCCAGCATCAGCCGGTGCATCCGCCGCCAGAGCGTGCTTCGGTCCACCCCTAGGATCTGGGCCGCAAGGGTCTTGTTGCCACCGGCCTGTCGCAGGGCCTCTCGGATCTGCGCCACTTCGTCCACGTCGCCTGAGGCATCGGCGGCCGGGCCCTTGCTCCGTGCCATGCAGAAGTCCCGCATGGCGTCCGGCAGGCTCTCGGGCAGGATGCGTCCGTCCACGGCGCAGATCAGGCTGTGCTCCACCGCATTTGCCAGCTCGCGCACGTTGCCGGGCCAAGGATAGTTCATAAATGAGCGCAGGGCCTCGGGGCTGAGGCAGATGTCGGCGGGATAACCGCGCAGGGCCAGGCGCTTGAGCAGCACGTCCATCAACAGACGCACGTCGCCGGGGCGCTGGCGCAACGGGGGCACCCGCAGAGTAACCACCGCGATTCGGTAGTACAAGTCGCTGCGAAAGGCACCGTTGTCCACCATTTCCCGCAGATCCCGGTTCGAGGCGGAGATCAGGCGCACATTGACCCTGACGGTGCGATCTGAGCCAACCGGCTCGTACTGGCCGTCCTGCAAGACACGCAGCAGCTTGGGCTGGAGCTCCCGCGGCAATTCGCCGATCTCGTCCAGGAACAGGGTGCCGCCATCCGCCGCGCGGAAACGCCCCGGACGGTCCTTGCTCGCGCCCGTGAAGGCCCCCTTCACGTGTCCAAACAGCTCGGACTCGATCAGAGATGCCGGGATGGCCCCGCAGTTCACCTCGACGAAGGGCTGGGCCGCACGCCCGCCGCGCCGGTGCAGCAACCGGGCGAGCTCCGTCTTGCCGGTACCGGACTCGCCCTGGATCAGCACGGGGGCCCTTGTGTTCGCCACGACGCTGATACGCTCCAGGAGCCGCAGCATGTCTGGGTCCTGGGTGGCGATGCCGCAGGCCTCCTTGTCGCTCATAAAGGCCGCCAGCCGCTGCTCGGCGGTAATGTCCCGCAGCACGACCATACGAAGCTGCCCTTGCTTGGCGGGCAGATCGACCAAGCAGGCATCGATCCGCAGCCAGCGCATCTCGCCCTCGACCTGGAATGCCTCGTCGAATTGCATGCTGAAGGAGCAGTGATGACGGCTGTCGTCCTCAAGTGCCAGACCTGCCCGAATCAACGACGCCCGCAGGTTGTGCCCCCCCACGTCGGTCAGGCGAATCGGCCTTGATTGGTCGGCGATACCGAACAGGCGGTAAACGGCTGCATTGACGCTCAGCACGGCCCCGTTGCGGTCGGTAATGATCACCCCCTCCTGGATGGGCACCAACAGTGGACGCAGCAGGGCGAGGATCTCTTCGTTACTGTGCATAGAGGCGCGCCATCATTGCCCCGCGAGAGGACGAGCCCGGGAGGGCGTGGAAAAAGATCCTAAGTCTCCGATTGTTGCACACCGCCGCACCACTGCAACACCATCAGGATGCCAAAATAGATCTATGTGCCTGTTTCTTCTGAAAACCCGAGCTGGCCTCAAACTTGCCTCGGATCGAAAGGGGCCACAAAAGCGTCAGGCTAGCTTTTGACAACACCCACTCTGAGACTATCCTAGGCCATGCCTGGGACCGTCCTAGGACGTAGTAAGGTCATGAGGCCACGCAAGCCCCCGGTCGTCTCGGCGCCCCGACCCATCCGAGATCGTCCGCAAGCCTCCACACGGCCCCACTCAGGGACCAGCTATCGCCTAAAGCGGGAGTACATCGCCCATGCAACGCAGAAACTTCCTTAGCCACAGCCTCGGCGCCTGCGCCGCGCTCTTCGCCGCCTCCGGCCTGCTCACCCCGGCGCGCCTGCTCGCCGCCTGGAATGACGCGGCCTTTGGCGCCTCCGCGATCGATGCGGCCCTCGCCGCCGCACTGGGCACGTCCAGCTTGGAAGACTCGGCACAGGTGACACTGACCTGCCCGGAGGTCGCTGAGAATGGCGCCGTTGTCCCGGTAACGGTCAGCACCACGCTGCCAGACGTGGAGGCCATTGCCCTGCTGTTCGACAAGAATGCGAGCCCTCTGGTCAGCATGGCCCGCCTGGGCAAGGGCATCAAGCCGAGCA
>JAGFJL010000054.1 GCA_024102725.1 Nitrococcus mobilis | reverse complement strand
CAGTCTCGCATGATGACCTCCTTCCGCTTCTCTCGCTTGGAAGGAGGTCATCTACCTCAACGCACGCCGGAACGGCAGAGCCCCTGTTAGTCACACCGCCAGAGGCGGTGGCTTACGCTGGTCGAGTAAACGATGGGCGTCAGGAGTCTCGCGTTTCATGGATCTGGCAACCCTCATTGGTTTTGTTGGTGCGCTCGGAGCCATAGCCGCTGCCATCATTCTCGGTGGCAGCCCAGCCATATTTTTCAATGCGCCATCGGTGCTCATCGTCTTGGCGGGTACCTTAATGGCCGTGCTGATCAAGTTTCCCCTCGGCCAATTTCTAGGCGCCTTCAAGGCCGCGTGCGAGCGTTTCGGTATCGCAGCGAGGCCCCCGCAGGGCCTGATCGATCAGACCGTGGAGTTGGCGCAGGTGGCACGCGATTTCAGCCCCGGTCGACCCTCCCGATCCTCCTTCACCAAGAGCGCGCCGCCGTCCACGAATCTAGCCGCTCCCCTTCGTTTCATGCCGTCGGGTGTTGCGGTTGCGCCGGGCGGTCAGGGTGGGCTCGACTTCATAATGCTCAATTTCAATCGAATTGGGATCTCTTGGCAGCGCGCGCGATTACTCTGCTACGTGTATTGGAGGCGGTCGAGGCAGTGGATTCCAATCGGATTACCGTTGCCGGGCATGCCGATACACGGCCCGTAGTTCCAAACGATACCCCGCGTGACAGAGCGCGCAGCCGCCAGCTCGAGCTCATCTTAGTCAACGGGAATGGTTTAGAATTGACTCGTAGCCTCAACGAGGTGCTCGATTCGAGCGATGCAAGAGGAAACGAAGGTGGCTGACCGACAGCCTAGTGGCTCTCCGGAGGATCGGCGCGAGAACTTTCGGATCACCGATGAGGTACTACTCGACTACCGACGCCTTCCTCGGCAAGAGGTGGCGCTGCGCCGTCAGGCGCATGCCCGGGATGCATCGAGTGCTTTTGCTTTAGTCCATGAAATGAATGAGTTACGCCAGCAGACAGCGATTCTGCGGCGCCAGGCGGAGCAGGAATCGGCGGTGATCGCCCGTCTTATCGAACATCTCGACCGTAAACTCGATCGGGTGATCGGCGTGCTGATGATGCACGAGCTCGGCAGCCGTTGCCCGCAGCCCATTGCGGTCGATATCGGTGCCGATGGCATGGGCTTTAGCACAACGGAGGTGTTCGAAGTAGGCCAAACGCTGGATATACGACTCATGATGCTGGCCGCGGGGCTTGGTTTGCATACCTTTGCGCAGGTGGTGCGCTGCGGGGAAAGCGGTAAGCAAAGCGGGTTTCGCGTCGGCGTGCAGTTTCAGTTTTTGCGCGATTACGACCGCGAAGTGCTGGTCCAACACCTTCTGCAGCGTCAGTCGATGTTGCTGCGGCAGCGCAAGCAAGAGCTTGAGGGGGGGTAAAGGTGCTGAGACTCGCCGTGTGTTGTATTTAAGAAGCTGTCTGGGTAAATGTTATGCGCATTTTGCGAGCATGAGGCGCAGCATAGCGATTCGCACCATGTTTTCGGCTGTGAGCGGCAGAATTTCGTAGTCCTTGGACAGGCGGCGGTAATTGC
>JAGFJL010000049.1 GCA_024102725.1 Nitrococcus mobilis | reverse complement strand
CGGCGATACCAGCGCATCCACCAAACTCAGCTGATCCTTACCTTTGACCGACATCGCTGGCTCCTGCCTCTGTGTTCCTTAGAGAATCACAGAGCAGAGTTTCGCAACAGGCCCCAACGGGGAGAGGGGGAAGAAAGGCGAAGCCCGCTTTCTTTACCTCGCCCCAACGGGGAGAGGTCGCGGCGTCGAGCGCAGCGAGACGACGCGGGTGAGGGGGATTGCAGGATGGAGGCGTGAATGCTGGATCTGCTGTTGAACGTGCTGACGGGCGGCGGGCTTGGGCTGCTGGGGTCGATCGTGTCGAAGGTGCTGGGGCTGTTCGAGGCGGCGCAGAAGCGCAAGGACCGGGCCATGGCGTTCGCGCACGAGCTGAAGCTGCTCGAGCTGCAGAGCCGGGAGCGCAGCGTCGAGCGCGAGCACGAGCTGGCGATCGCCCAGGAAGCCACCTGGGCCGGCATCCGCACGGCGTCCTACGAGCATGACGAGAGCTACGGCACCAACGGGTTCACCGCCTGGCTGCGCTGGGTGCGGCCGGCGCTGACCCTGCTGCTGATCGCGCTGACGGCCGTGGTGTTCTTCAGCACCACCGATTTCGGCGTGCGGGCGGAGATCGCCAATGCCGTCGTGGTCATGGCGATGATGGCGCTGACCTGGTGGTTCGGCGACCGGCAGATGAACAAGCTCAGCCGCGGGCAGGTGCCGTGAGCAACCGCTCAGGCCTGCCCTTCGCCCTTCGCCAGGCTCAGGGTGAAGGGCAACACACAAGGCCTTCATCCTGAGCCTGGCGAAGGATGAAGCAACCGCTCAGGCCATACCTTGTCCTTCGAGACGCCGCTGCGCGGCTCCTGGACGAGGGATGCGGTGGCGGCTTGCAGGATAAGTTTGGTTCCGCCCTGCGAACCGCGGATAGGGGCAGACCGGTCTTGAATGAGACCCCCCGGACGCCTGGAGCAGATCATTTTTTGACGGGATCGCCCGCGATCCCGACAGAAAATGAGAATCTGCTCCAAATACTGGCGATAGAGCGGATTCACACGGCCGGACGGAATCGCAAACGCTTCCGTCCGGCCGTGATCCGCTCTAGGGTGCGGCTGAATTTGCGCCAACGCCTAGAGGAAATCGATGAAATTCACGGGTACCGATCGGTATATCGCGAGCGAGGATCTGCGTGTCGCGGTCAATGCCGCCATCGCCCTGCAGCGGCCGCTCCTGATCAAGGGCGAGCCGGGCACCGGCAAGACCATTCTGGCGCATGAGGTCGCGCGCGCCATCAACGCGCCAATCATCGAGTGGCACATCAAGTCGACCACCAAGGCGCAGCAGGGTCTGTACGAGTACGACGCCGTCTCGCGCCTGCGCGATTCGCAGTTGGGCGACGACCGGGTGCACGACATTCGCAACTACATCAAGCGCGGCAAGCTGTGGGACGCCTTCGGCGCCGCCGAGCGGCCGGTGCTGCTGATCGACGAGATCGACAAGGCCGACATCGAGTTCCCCAACGATCTGCTGCTCGAGCTCGACCGCATGGAGTTCTACGTCTACGAGACGCAGGAGACTGTGAAGGCGGAGCAAAGGCCGGTGGTGATCATCACCTCGAACAACGAGAAGGAGCTGC
>JAGFJL010000035.1 GCA_024102725.1 Nitrococcus mobilis | reverse complement strand
CGGCAGCCGGTCCTTTATTTAGGCGCAATGTCCTTCGGTTATTGCACCGAGCGCACCCTTTATGCGCATCATTGATACGCATTATTAATGCGGGCAAAATGGTTTGCACCCCTTGCGTCGGAGTATGCCCCATGGAACCCTTATTCAATCCCGCAGCGCCCAAGAAAGCCACGAACTTGAGTATAAACAGCGACCTGCTCACAGCGGCCAGACAGTGCAACATCAACCTGTCCGCCACTCTGGAAAACGCATTGATCGAACAGATCAAAGCCGCCAGAGCGCAGCAATGGCTCGAAGCAAACCGTGACTCCATTGCCGCGTATAACGCGCTTGTCGATGCGCAGGGTACGTTCTCAGACGGCATGAGGACGTTCTAGTGCCCCAGTTCGACGTCTATCGCAACGGCAACCCGCATAGCGCAGATGCCTATCCTTACCTCGTGGATGTGCAGGTAGGCTTGCTGGACGGACTGCAAACACGGGTCGTCATCCCGGCGGCTAAAGTGCCCGCCCTGACCAAGGCGCCCATTGAGCGCTTGACGCCGGTGGTCTCTATCCAGAGCGAGCCGTTCGTGCTGCTCACGCCGCAACTCGCCGGCGTTTCACGGTCGAGCCTCGGTGCGTTCGTCACCAATATCAGCGAATATCGAGACGAGATCATCAGCGCCTTGGACATGCTCTTTACCGGCATTTGAGGGCGGCGTTATTGCGCCTTACTGACCCTCAATGTCACTCGAGCGCATCGATCATACTGCACACGTTCCAGCTGGCTTTGCGCGCGGCATCCCGATCAGCGGCTGATATCGCAACGCCCCTTTTTTCTCGTGGCCAGGCGATCTCGAGATTCGCGACGACGGCCTCGGTGGCATCCTGCACGTCGTAACCCACTTCCGGCACCTTTGCACCCCGCGCGCGGTATGCATCAAAAACCCCGTGCAGCCCGCAACCGGCAACCCAGTAGGGCGCAATAACCGCAGGGCATTGCGCCGACTCCCCTGATTTGCAGGTTTATACGGCGGCATGCGGCTCGGCGATACGCTTACCCATGACGGTTTCGATAAGGCTCAAAAGCCGCCGCTTTCTCTCAGCCATGAATCCGTAAAAGTCGTCTTCCCGCAGGCGGGCCGCCGGGATGAAGTGGCTGGCGAGAATGGCGTCCATTTCCGCATCCGTGGATTGCACCTGCCGGTCGTCCTGAATCCGCTGCAGATAAGACGAGGGCGCATCGCCGCCGATCTTTCGGTTGGCCTTGTAGGAGATCGGCGTCTTGTTGACGATGCAGTCGTAGTCCTTCACTGGGATATCGTGGTCTTGGCACCAGGCCCTTGGGAATATGTGGTGGATATCGAGCGAGATCTCCTGGACATCGAGCTCGTGGATACCGGCTTTCCAGAAGAAGTCCTTCGCGCCCTGGCGCAAGACCAGCACGTTGATGCCCTTGTATGCCGCGCTCAAGCGGCTGCGCAGGGAATCGAGGCGCTCCGGCTGGAAGGCCGCATCCATGACGGTGCGCGGCACGGCGGCGTCGTCCTCGAACCACGCCAGGAGCTCTTCGAGATCGTTGGCGATGCGCGTCTCCACCGCGCCGCCGTAGAGCTCCCCAGCACGCCGCACCAATACCAGCGCGCCAATTTGTCGTGGATACGCGGTTCCAGCCAACGCTCATCCAACACGGTCATTATCGCCGCCAGGGGAACGATTTGAGTTCCGTAAGGCACTTCCCGGGTGTCGTAGAAGCACTCTTTCCTCATGAAATGGGCAGCGAGCCGAAAGCCCCGCTCGACCCGATCGGCCCACTCCCGATAGGCCTCGAGCGGCAACTCCAACACCGACGCGCGTTTGGCGCTTATCGGCCGTATCTGCTTGCCCTGCCTGCCGTCGGCGATGTCCTTGAGCTTGCGTTCCCGTGTGTGCAACAGGGTGATGGCCTGCAGAAAGTCCGTGGCCTCCACGTCCTGCAGCAACGCGTCTTGAGCCATACGCTCCTGCCGGGAATCGACGCCGCGGATGTCGGAGCCGAGCCAGTCGTCGCGCAGGTTGTAACCATCGGCCGCATAGCTCGCCGTGATCAGCTCGAAGACCGAGAGCTGAACCCCGCCCGGTGTTCACCTTCTCGAAAACCAGGCAGACCGCCTCCTTGCTGGTTTCTTTCTTCAGCTCGATGATGGGCAGGTGGTATTCGCTGAATGCCTTCAGCACTAAATCCTGAAACTGCAGAAAGTCAGAGAGAGCGGCGGAGTTGTACCTGTTGAGGTCATGCAGCCATCCCGACCAACACAGGACCCGGTCGCAAGGAAAGTAAAGCTGCTGGCACTCGCGCTCACGTGACGAGAGATCCAGGTCCACCTTGCGACCGAAATCGCTGCGGGTCTCCCGATTTTCATCGACGGCAACGATGGCATCTTCCAGCCGCTCTGCCCCTTCCAGCGCCGTGGGAATATGGAAGTAGTAATGGCGGAGGATGCCTTTGCCCTTAGAGGTACGCGTGCGCACGGGCGCTTCCAAAGCCACGGCTTGTGTCAGGGTGGTCAACCGCTGTTGGCCGTCGAGGATCAGCTTTTCGGGATCGGCCTCTACAGCGGCCGCATCCACTCCTTCCACAGAACGAACCTGAAACCGGACTTGACCGCCGGTCTCCATTAGCATCACGGCCCCCACCGGAAACGACCGGGCGATGCTCACGAGCAGGTCGCGGATGTGGTCATCGTCCCAAACCCAGCCACGCTGGAAATCCGGCAGCTGGATCTTGCCATTGACAATTTCCCTCAACAGATCGGACAGAGAGCGCTTGGTGCTGTCGAAGGTGGTCATGCGAGTTCCTCTCATGCTGGCTCCGGGCATACTTGCCGCGGCGCTTTCCCTGTTCTCGGTTGTTTGTTTCGGCGCAATGCCCTTCGGTTATTGCGCCCTACTGGCTGGCTTGGCGTTCATGCCGGCTCGGTTCGGATCGGCTGTTTTCTGACTCCTCCTCGAAGAATACCCAGGCGATGCGGTAGTCCTGCTCGCGGTCGGGTCGGAAGAACGGGGCGCGGTATTCGACGGTGCGCTCGACCGGTCCGCCGGGTAGGGTGTCGTCCAGGAAAGTCTTGGTAACGGTGCCTTCGTTCAGATCCTGGATGTCCTCCCAGCCGAGAGCGATGCCGTTTTCGTTTCGGTCCGGGCTATGGATGCCGTAGCGGATGCCTTCACTGAGCTCGGCTTTCTTCGCCTTGCGCGGCAAGCCGACGCCGACCAAGCCCTTGCTGGGAGTGAACACGGTGCGGCCGGTCTGATCGTAGAAGGTCTCGGCCTCGTACTGGCGCATGACCGGGAATTGGACGCGGTAGATGGTGAGCAGCTCGTCCAGGGTCAGGCCGAGCGCCTGGGCGACGAGGACGTCGATCTCCACGAGCGCCTGGCGGCGGGCGTAGTCGGCACGCAGGGCACAATGGCGCTGCCAGTGCGGAGTCAAATTGGCGAAGAAATCCTGGGGCAGAACCTGGCTGCCGGGGTGGTCGCTATCCGAGGCGATGGACCAGCGTTGTTGCCGGAAGTCGGGTTGCCAGGAGGATTGCCAGAGGTCGGTATAGTGGTTAGCTAGGGCCACGAGAACTAGTGCGCGGCAGTGTAGCGAGAAACGGTATTCTTCGTTATTGCTTAGCACTGGCAACTGATTAATCAATGTCGTATTGGCGTGCCCCATCCCTGTGCTTTTTACGCGGTAATCCAGCGGTATTGAGACCGTCATACTGAAAAAATCCAGCATATCCCCTGTGGACCGGAAGGCGGTGCCCAGGCATGTATTAATGTGTCCCGTGCCAGGGGGGATAATCGTTGTTTGAAGTGTCCTTTCACCTGATTGGCTTAACATTTCCCGATTTACGAACCGATAATACTCCGTTACCCGCTTGGGGCTCGTCGCGCCCTCGTCGACCCAGGGCACCTTCGGCGTGCGGGCGCGGTAGGTGTCCGGGTCGCAGGCGGGGACGTAGTTGGTGCGCGGCAGGTAGTCGTCCGGCAGGGTTTGCAGGTCGAGTATGTCGTAGTGGCTGTTCTGGGTGCACTCGGCGCGTGGCGTCTTGTAGAACGGGCTGGCGACGAAGAAGTGCGGTCCGGAGAGCACCCATTGCTCCGGGTTTTCCGGGAAACGGGTTTCGCGTTTGATGGTGCCCTCTTTCTGGGCGTTCGTTTCATGCCACATTTCCAGCGACAGGTACTCGCCGCTCAGATCCCCCAGCCGCCGCGACTGGGCGGCGAACTTCTCCAGCACGCTCAGCAGCTGCCGGGCGTGGAGCGCCGGCAGGCGGGCCTCCAGCCCCTCGGTGCCGGCCTCGTCGTAGAGCCGGGCGAACAGCGCCAACTCGTACTCGCCAATCTCAATGATGCGGTCGCGGTGGCCGTTGGTGTTCCACCGTGTCGTTACTTTCCCATTCGCTTCGATGATCTCTTCCTTAATACCCCCGACTTGCCCTTCCCCATTATGCGTAAAGCAAGCATCAAGTGTTGATGGGGCATAAAGATTGTTGATACTTAGAAAGGAAACATTACTTTTGGGCGACGCCTTGTAAATATGAGTACCAAAGCGCATGCGGCCATGATCGTTGGTTCCTTCAAACAGTCCGAATTCGTTCTGGTATTGGCAATGTAGACAAAGCCGTGAATAAACCTCTCGACGGAAGCTGCCACCCCTCGGATCATCGTAGATTCCCTCGGGATGAACGAAGCCGCTTACCCCTTGCGCGCTGCCATTGGTCCAGGCCCGCGGCAGAAAACACTTGTAGAGGTTGGTCTGCACGCCGCGTAGCTGCGGGTAGTTGACCTGGGCGTTGAGGAAGCTCTGGGTGCCTTCCGACTCTTCGAATTCCTCGGTCCAGCCCTGCTTCAGCGCCGGAATGCGCTCGAAGGTCTCGTCGCGCAGCCTGGCGAGCTGCGGCGCGGATAGCTTGCGGATGACGAAGCGCGGCTCGTAGTCGCCCAGCACGTCGCCGGAGCTCCACTCCACCTTGATCCAGGGCGGGTTGCCCAGGATCAGGTCGAAGCCGCCGCGGCCGCGAAAGATATCGGCAAAGGCGAGCTCCCAGTGGAAGAAGCGACGCTTGCGGGCGATGGCGTCGGCCCTGGCCAGGCGGGGAAAGGCGTTGAACAGGGTGCGTAAGTTGACCACGCCGTATTTGCTGATGGACAGCTTGCCTTGCTCCGGGCGGGCTCCCGGGAAGAGCTGCTCCTGCTCGCCAGTCCATTCGGTGGCGACGGTATCACCCAGCAGCAGGTTCTCCAGGTCCATCAGCCACTCTTCCCGATCCGGCAGCTCGGCGGCGGCACCGATGGGCCAAAACCAGAGCGCACACCAATAGTCCATGGCGAGCTTCAGCCGCCGGAAGGCGCCCGCGTTCTCCAGCTTGTGGACGAGCAGCTCCTGCTCCAGCGCCGTGTCCTTGTACTGCAGGCTGGTGCGTTCGCCGCGAGCCTCGCAGCCGATGATGGCGTAAGGATCGGTGGTGCGTCGGCGCAGCCGCGCCAGGCTCTGGGCATGCGTGTCCCACAGCTCGGCAATGCGTTGGCTGAGCCGCTCCAGGCGCTCGATCTCGTTCTGAGCAAAGGGCCTGGTGAACTGTTTGCGCCACTTGGCGATGGCCTTGATCTGCTCGGGATACAGGGCCTTGACGTCCCTGTCGTTGTAGCCGGCCATGCCGGCATCCGGCAGCAGGAAGTGCCAGATATGGCCCTCGGGGCGCTCCTGGCCCAGCGGCAGGCGCTGCGGCGGGGTCTTGAGCCAGCTGCCCTGCCGGCTGTGGCCGAGCTGGCCGGCGCGGAATACCTCGCGGCGGGCGCCGATCAGGGAGTTACCGTTGTGAAGCTGCAGGCCGAACCAGGGCACGAAGCGGTCGGCGCTGAGCGCGTTGAGCCAGAGCGAGATCTCCGCCAGCTCGACGGCCACCGGGTTCAAGTCCACGCCGAAGACGTTCTGGTCGGCGAGGTACATCTTGACCCGCTGCCGCTCGCGGGCGTAATCGTGCTGCGGGATGCGCTCGCCGGTGGCGGATTGGATGAGCTGTAAGTACTTGTCGGCGAGCTGATTGACGGCCTCGTTCAGGAAGGCGGCGCTGCCCATGGCCGGCTCGCAGACGGTGATCTGCAGCAGCCGCTCGGCGCGGGCGCGGTCGTCCGGCAGCGGGTCGAGCTGCTCTTTATAGACCTCCTTGAGTGCGTACTTGACGAGGCTGCGGGTGAGCACCTCCGGCGTGTAGTAGGAGGCCGATTTCTGGCGGTCGCGCCCGGCCAGGCGATAAATGAAGCTGCCCTTCGGGTACCTGCGCAGCTGCTCGTGCCCCGACTCGTCTTTGGTGAAAACCTTTTCGTCTTGCTCGTAATCCTCCAGGGCGTCCGCGGTGACGAAGAAGCCGATGCCCAGCGGATCCCAGCGCTCCCCGCCGGGCTTGACCTCGTAGAGGTCGGTCCTGGCGAAGAAGCCGCGGTAGCTCAACAGCGCCTCGTAGACGGCGCCGAGCTGGTTGATGCCGAGCTGGGCGTAGGAGATGCGCCCGCGCCGGCGGCGCCCTTTGGCGGGACGGGAGAGTGACATGAGCCGGATCATCCGCTGCAGCAGGTGGTTGGGGAATGCCACCTTGTCGAGCAGCCGAGTGCGCCCCGGATCGAAAAGGTGGGTCCGCAGACCGGGCATCTCGAAGGCGTCGCGGCCGGTCTGGCGCGTCTCCTCGGCAAGCAGGTCCTGGCCGAATTGGTAGCCCTCGTAGACCAGTTTGAAGAGCATGCGCAGAGACTCATTCAAGTAGCGGCCGTTGCGCTCGGCCTCGCTGGTCAGCGGCACCAGTTCCAGCTCGCGCAAGTGCTCCAGGGAGTAGCCCTTGAGATAGGTCTCGCTTTCCTTGACGGGGGCGTAGCCGAGCTCCGGTCACGCCTCGATGTAGAACAAAAACAGCAGCCGGTACATGTAGCGCAGGCACTCCAGGCTCAGCTCGCCCGGGTCCAGTGCCTCGCTGCCGGAGTAAACGCTCTTGCTCTGGCGCCGGGCTCGCGCTTCG
>JAGFJL010000013.1 GCA_024102725.1 Nitrococcus mobilis | reverse complement strand
CGTGCAGAAAACAATCGTGTGAGCCCGCTGACTTATAAAATGAACGCAATGTAGTGCCACTTGCCGTCGCTGTCGATCTCAACTCTCTGAGTATCGGGAAGTTCTTTTTGGGGACGTTAAACTTGGGTTAGGTTCCAATCAGCGAAAGGCCCATCATACGAGGAGCAAGGCTCACTTCGCTTTGCTCTGTTTGGCAAGCGCTCTTAGCACATAGTGCAATATGCCACCGTGATGATAATAGTCCCATTCAGTCGGGGTATCTATGCGTACCGTTGCCTCGAATTCAGTGATCTCTCCGGTCTCGGTAACCGCTTTGACGGATACGCTCGCCGGCTCACCGGCGAGACTGCCGATCGAAAAAATCTCCTTGCCGGACAGGTCAAGCCGTTCGACGCTGTCCCCGGGCTTGAATTGCAAGGGGAGTACGCCGAATCCCACCAAGTTGGAGCGATGGATGCGCTCGAAACTCTCGGCGATGACCGCGCGAATGCCGAGCAGCTTAGTACCTTTGGCGGCCCAGTCACGCGAAGAGCCGGCGCCGTAGTCCTTGCCGGCGAGCACCACCAGTGGGGTCATTGTTTCTTGGTAGCGTTGTGCGGCCTCGAAAACGCTCATCTGGGTACCGGAGGGGAAGTGAGTGGTCCAACCGCCCTCGGTATCCGGGGCAAGTTTGTTGCGCAGGCGAATGTTGGCAAAGGTGCCGCGCATCATTACCTCATGGTTGCCCCGGCGCGAACCGTAGGAATTGAAATCCTTTGGTGCCACGCCATGTTGTTGCAGATAATACCCGGCCGGGCTATCCGGCTTGATGGCTCCGGCCGGGGAAATATGGTCGGTGGTGATGGAATCGCCCAGCATGAGCAAGCAGCGTGCGGCCTCGATCTTGGGTGCGCCCGGGGGATCGAGGCGCATGCCCTCGAAAAACGGCGGATGCTTGACGTAGGTGGACTCCGGCCATTGATAGATTTCTCCCTCGGGGACCGGTAGCGCCTGCCAGGTGTCGCTGCCGGTGAAGACATCGGCGTACTGCTTGCGGTACATGGCCGAGGAGATATTATTCCCCATGAGCTCGGCGATTTCTTTTTGGCTTGGCCAAATGTCCTTGAGATAGACAGCTTGGCCGCTGTGACTCTGGCCCAGCGGTTCGCGATAGGGGTCGCAAGCCATGGAGCCGAGCAATGCATAAACCACCACCAACGGGGGTGAGGCCAAGTAGTTGGCGCGTACGTCCTGGTGGATGCGGCCCTCGAAGTTGCGGTTGCCCGAAAGGACGGAGGCCACGACGAGATCGCCTTCGCGGATGGCCTGCGTTATGGCTTCCGGTAAGGGGCCGGAGTTGCCGATGCAGGTCGTGCAGCCGAACCCCACCACGTTGAAGCCGAGTGTTTCCAACTCACTGAGTAAGCCCGCTTTTTCCAGATAGGCGGGGACGACTTGGGAGCCGGGCGCCAGTGATGTCTTGACCCAGGGTTTCACTTTCAGTCCCAATGCGTTGGCTTTTTGGGCCACCAGTCCGGCGGCGATCAGCACGGCTGGATTGGACGTGTTGGTGCAGGAGGTGATGGCGGCGATGACGATTGCGCCGTGCTTGAGCAAGTGTTTCTCGCCACCGAGTTCGATCTCGATCGCGCCGGTTTCGTGTCCATCCTGCCAGCCTACGGCCGTGTGGCCGCCCTCGGAGGCGAAACGCTCCTCCTCATGGTTCGCCGGCAGGGCGTGTCGGCTCTCCAACTCCTGACGCAGCGCGTCGAGAAAGGCCTGGCGGGCATTGGTCAGTGCAATGCGATCCTGGGGTCGTTTGGGACCGGCAAGGCTCGGCTCCACCGTGCCGAGGTCCAGCGCCAGGGTATCGCTATAGTCGGCCTCGCGGCTGCCGGTCTCACGCCACAGCCCTTGCAGCTTAGCGTAGCTTTCTACCAACGCGAGCCTTGCCGGGTCGCGCCCGGAGAGTGCGAGATAGCGCAGGGTCGCTCGGTCGATCGGAAAGATGCCACAGGTGGCGCCATACTCTGGCGCCATATTGGCAATGGTGGCGCGGTCGGCCAGCGGCAAGTTATCCAGACCGTCGCCATAGAATTCAACGAACTTGCCGACCACACCCTTTCGGCGCAGCATTTGGGTGACGGTCAGGACCAGGTCGGTGGCGGTGGCACCCTCGGGTAACTTACCGGTCAGCTTGAAGCCGATCACCTGAGGAAGGAGCATGGTAATGGGCTGCCCCAGCATGACGGCCTCGGCCTCGATGCCGCCGACGCCCCAGCCGAGCACTCCCAGCCCGTTGATCATGGTGGTGTGCGAATCGGTCCCCACCAGCGTATCCGGATAGGCGAGGGTGGCCGCCGGGGTCGTTTTGGTGAACACGACCTGGGCCAAATACTCCAGGTTCACCTGGTGCACGATGCCGGTGCCTGGGGGTACGACCCGGAAATTGGCGAAAGCCTTCTGCCCCCAACGCAGGAATCTATAGCGCTCCTCGTTGCGCTGGAATTCAAGCTCCATATTTTGCTTGAGCGCGGTTGGCGTCGCGAAGTAGTCGACCATAACCGAGTGGTCGATGACCAGATCAGCCGGTTCCAGCGGGTTAATGAGTTTGGGGTCGCCACCGAGGCCTTGCATGGCATCGCGCATGGCGGCCAAGTCGACGACGGCCGGTACACCGGTGAAATCCTGCAGGACCACGCGTGCTGGCGTGAACGCGATCTGGACGTCGGGTTCGGCCGTCGGCTCCCAGTTCAACAGCGCTTCGATGTCCTCTTCGGTGACGTGCTTACCGTCCTCTTTACGCAGGAGGTTCTCCAGCAGGATCTTCAGTGAGTAGGGGAGGCGGTCGACGTCATACTTGTTCTTCAGCGCCTCGAAGCGGTGGATTTGGTAAGTATCGCCCTTCACCTCGAGGGTGGATCGGGTATTGAAACTGTTGCTCATGTTATTCCTGCTCTCTCGTCTTTGCTCCCGACCGTAATCACCGTCGGCACTCGGGCAGCCGGCATTGCCACCACGCGCGATAGTTTAGAGCCACGCTGCATAGTCATGCCGAGGTCCCACACGCTCATATTGTAGCGCTCAGGAGGTGGCAAGCTGTCGGTGAGCCTCGGCTATGAGGCGCTGACGGAAGAAGATGAGCCGCAGTCGATTGCCGCCCGCTCGGCGCCAAAGGCTGGCGGCCCGGATAGCGGAGAGCAGCAATGCGCGGATCAGCGCCGCATTGCGTGGATCATCAAGATGCGCGCGCTCGCCACGGACGATGATAGGCGGGTGAATCGAACTGATCGTCTCGGCATACAGCCCGCCCAGATTTCGAATGACGTTGTCGTGCAAGAGGCCGAAATAGGCCGCCTGTTCGGCGGCGCGGCGTACCCCTTCAATGACTTCCCGAAAGCGCCGGTGGTTGGCGATGAGCTTGCGCTCCAGATACAGCACCGACACCAGATAACGGGTGAGCTGCACCTCGCTGGGGTGGGTGAGGTGGTCCGCTAATAAATGCAGTCCGGGCTGCAATTGATCACGCCCACCATACAGCGCGGCGGTATCGCCCGCGTAGACTCCGAGCAGCGCACGAAGGCAGGGCTCAGTGCGGCGCGGGTTGGAATGGCCGTACATGGCGATTTGGCGTACCTGCGCCAGGGCCTGGACCATCCCGGCCAGTGCGAGCACCTGTTCACTATCAGGCGATTCCATAGCGTGTTTCCTGGCTATGCCAGGGAAATGTTTGTTGGATAACCCCACCACCGATACACTCCTCGTCACAATAGAACACCACCGATTGGCCTGGCGCCACCGCCCGTTGCGGTTGATCGAATACGGTGCGTGCGCAACCGGCGGTAATGGCCTCCACCACACAGCTTTGGGAGGGTTGGCGGTAGCGCGTCTTGGCGGAGCAACGCAGCGGCGTGGTCGGCGGCCGCCCGGTCACCCAGCACAGTTCGGTTGCCTCCAACCCGACACTCATCAGCAACGGATGGTCGTGCCCTTGGGCAACGATAAGGCGATTGGCCGGTATATCCTTGCCGACCACGTACCAAGGCGTTCCCGAGTGTCCCGCGCGGCCGCCGATTTCGAGCCCCTGGCGCTGGCCGAGCGTGTAGAAACTGACTCCTTGATGGCGGCCGATGACTACCCCTTCCGGGGTTTCGATAGGCCCCGGCGTGGGTCGGATGTAGCGGCTCAAAAACGGGCGGAAAGCGCGCTCGCCGATGAAGCAGATGCCCGTGCTGTCTTTGCGGTCGAAATTGTTGAACCCGGCTTGCTCGGCTAGGGCGCGCACCGTGGATTTGGCGTATTCGCCCAGCGGAAAGGTAGCGCGTGCCAGCTGGCGCTGTCCTAAAGTATAAAGAAAGTAGCTTTGATCCTTGGTGGCATCCTTCGCCGTGAACAGCCGATGCGTGCCGTTGTGCTCGATATTACGGGCGTAATGGCCGGTGGCGATGCCATCGGCGCCTAGGCGTTGCGCATAGTTGCTAAAGGCGTGGAACTTGATGCGCTGGTTACACAGAATATCCGGGTTGGGCGTGCGCCCGCGACGGTATTCACGCAGGCAGCGGTCGAACACCTCCGCACGGTACTCGCGTGCGAAGTTCACCACATGCAGCGGGATATCGAGCTGAGTGCATACCTGCTTGGCACAGGCGAGGTCTTGCTCGGCGCTGCAATGGGTGGCGGTATCGTCATCCTCCCAGTTGCGCATGAACAGGCCCTGGACTGCGTGACCTTGCTCGAGGAGCAGCAATGCGGCGACGGCGGAGTCTACGCCACCGGAAAGGCCGACGATGTAACGCGTGCGGGAGGGCATTGCCAGTTCAAAGCGTCGCGGCTGATTAACTTACATTAAGGATACATCTTACCTTGAGCGGTAGTATAATACAGTATATGGGTTGTGCTTCATTGCTCACTCCAGGTCGCGCAACAGCTCCAGCGGGTAACGTCGCCCGGCGAGGTAATCCGTAGCAGACTGAAGCACCAGGGGGCTGCGTAATCGCTCCGCTGCAGCGGTGAGTTCGTCGCAGGTCAGCCAATGCGTGTTCACGATACCCTCATCCAGCGAGTGGTCCGGGTTGTGGGAAAGCGCGCGCGCAGCGAACGCCACCCGCAGGAATGTCTTGCTGCGCTTCGGGTGTGGCCAGCGATAGATGCCGACTAGAGCAAGCCCCTCCACCTCCCAGCCAGTTTCCTCACGCGTTTCACGAACCATGGCCTCGAGCAGGCTCTCGCCCGGTTCAAGGTGCCCCGCCGGTTGGTTCAGAACACGGCGTCCTTCGGCGGTTTCCTCCACCATCAGGAAGCGGTTTGCGTGCTCGACTACCGCGGCGACGGTTACATGCGGTTTCCATACAGTCATTGTCAACTCCGGGTTTCATGCCTCGTCCGCTGCGATGAACACGCTCGTACTGGGAAACACCCTAGGTGCCGAGCGGTCGGTTAGCTGTGACTCGGGGCGCAACAGCTCGATGAACCGCTTGGCCTGGAGCGAGAGGAACTTGCCGTGACGCACCATTACGCCGTAAGTCCGTTTCGGGAACACCTCGGGCAGTGACCGGACCGCGAGCTTCTCGGAACCGGATAGGCAAAGGTTGCTGGCAATAGCGATACCGAAACCAAGCTCTACGTAGCGCTTGATGATCTCCCAACCGCCGACCTCGAGACGTGCCTTGTAAGGAATACTGTGCTGTTGAAACACCAGATTGATCAAGCGCCACGTGGTTAAGTGCCGCGGCGGCACAATGAGCTCGCCACTGGCCAGGTCCTGCAGCGTGATGGCACGCTTGCGTGCCAACGGATGATCGAGCGGGGTGATCAGAGACAAGCTGTAACAGTAGATTGCCCGGTAGCTGATGTCCTCCGGGAGATCCAGCATGGACCCGATGGCGAAGTCCACTTCGTCATGGCGGATGGCGTGGCACATCTGCTTGCCCGCCAAGTTGTGCAGCTTCACGTGCACGCCGGGATGGAGCGCCATGAACCGACCGATCAGATCCGGCAGAAGATACAACGCCGTGGACTCGCCGGCTGCGATGTCCAGACGCCCGGATTGTAAGCTTTCGCTGTGAGCGGCGAAACGCTCAGGTAGCGCATCGATCCCTTCCACCAGCGGCTGCGCCAGTTCGTAGAGTGTTTCTCCGTCCGGCGTAAGACGGATGCGTGGACCGCGGCGCTCGAACAGTGTAATCCCCAGTTCACGCTCGAGAGTCTGAATCTGCAGAGAGACCGAGGGTTGGCTGAGGCACAGCCGCTGGGCGGCCTTGGATACGCTGCGGCATTGCGCCGTGCAGCAGAAAGCGCGTAACTGCTTGATGCGGTTATGCTTGTGACCCCCTTTTGAGGCAGCGCTGACCATGTGTCATTGCCCTCACGATTATTAATTATTGTAATACTTAATTGTTGATAAATTAGGTTGTCAAATGATTTGATGTGGTTTTAGACTGATTCACAACCGTCTATGCGCCACTGGTATCAACGAAGGTATAGTGACGAGGTGATGCGGCTGAGGCTTGCTCACACAGTGGCATGGGCGACTGGTAAAACCCCGACAAGCTTGGTCGTCGGTCTCGATGGGGCTGGCGGGCAAAGGGGCATCGGTCACGTGGCGGTTTGCGGGAACCGCGAAAGAGAGGCGGTTGCCCGGTCAGCGTGGATTTCTACCGCGCAACCCTGCGGGAGGAGTTCAAGGTGTCTGCGCCGAAATCGGTGAGGGGGACATAGCGGCCGATCAGAATGGGCGAACTGCCCGACTGATGGAGGCAATCTCCACGCGTGACGCTTTGAATATGGGACCGCTGGCCCGGTTGAGCCGGCAGTACCTGGCCTGAAAGGGAGGCATGAGATGCGTAACGACGAAGCGGCTATAGGACAACTCAAGCGGGATTGGGCAGAGAATCGACGCTGGCGCAACATAGCGCGCGGTTATAGCGCCGAAGATGTGACGAGGCTGCGGGGCACGGTAGCCATCGAGTACACGCTGGCGCGGCGCGGTGCCGAGAAGCTCTGGCAGCTGCTCCACGAGGAGCCTTTTATCAGCGCTTTGGGTGCGTTGACCGGTAATCAGGCTGTCCAGCAGGTGAAAGCCGGGTTGAAAGCCATTTATCTTTCCGGTTGGCAGGTCGCCGCCGACGCCAATCTAGGCCATACCATGTATCCGGATCAATCCCTGTATCCGGTGAACTCCGTACCGACCGTGGTTCGCCAGATTAATAATGCACTGCTGCGCGCCGATCAGATTCATCACTGCGAAGGCGCCGGCGGAGTCGACTGGATGGCCCCCATTTTAGCCGATGCTGAGGCTGGCTTCGGAGGCGTGCTCAACGCCTTCGAATTGATGCGTGGGATGATCGAAGCCGGTGCCGCGGGTGTACATTTCGAGGATCAGTTGGCGGCGGTCAAAAAATGTGGCCACATGGGCGGTAAGGTATTGGTGCCGACCCAAGAGGCCGTCCAGAAGCTCATTGCGGCGCGACTCATGGCGGATGTTATGGGGGTGCCGACTCTGATCATCGCCCGTACGGATGCTCTGGGAGCGAGCTTGCTTACGACCGATGCAGACGAGCGCGACAAGGCATTCTTGACCGGCGAACGAACCAAGGAGGGTTTTTTTCGCACCGCGGCTGGTCCGGCGCAGGCCATCGCTCGAGGCAAGAGCTACGCGCCCTATGCGGACCTTGTCTGGTGCGAGACCGACAAGCCGGATCTGCAGTTCGCCAAGGAGTTCGCGGAGGCGATTCGCAAGGACAATCCAGACAAGCTGTTGGCTTACAATTGCTCGCCGTCATTCAATTGGCGGCAGAATTTGGACGAGACGACGATCGCTCGTTTTCAACGCGAACTCGGCGCCATGGGCTACAAGTTCCAGTTCGTCACCCTCGCTGGTTTTCATACCTTGAACTACAGTATGTTTCGCCTAGCGAAGGATTATATGGAGCGGCAGATGGCGGCTTATGTGGAGTTGCAGGAAGCCGAGTTTGCTGCGGAGAGTGGCGGCTATACGGCCACCCGGCACCAACGGGAGGTGGGTGCCGGTTACTTCGACGAAGTAACGCGTGTGATCCAAGGTGGGGAATCCTCGGTCACCGCCTTGAACGGTTCCACAGAGGAGTCCCAGTTCCAGGTGGCACAGTAAGACAGCTTTGGCCTGAGGGCTCTGTGACGATGCGGAAACCGGGGCCTGACGTCCCGGTTTCCGATGGGCGTAGAAACTTGTGCGCTGCTCGTTGGACGGACTCGCGGGGTCTTTTACAATGAATATCGAGACCCCAAATAAATGGTCTGGGTCGTTGGATTGATGGTAAGCCCATGAGTCGAGACAAAGACACCCGGCATGAAGGCGACCTCTCCGTCAAGCAGGCGGAGCCGCAGGTCAAACGTCCACCGTTGTACCGCGTGGTGCTGCTCAACGACGACTACACTCCTATGGAGTTTGTCGTAGAGGTGTTACAGATGTTTTTCCATATGGATCGTGGCAAGGCGACTCAGATCATGCTCCACGTCCATACGCGCGGTAAGGGTGTCTGCGGCGTGTACAATCGGGACGTAGCAGAGACCAAAGTGGATCTGGTCAACGAATATGCACGCAAACACGACCATCCGCTGATGTGCACGATGGAGCCGGTCTGAGCGTGTTGGAACTCAACTTCGCGCCCGCAGTCCAAACTAGCGGGGCGCTTCGTGAACACGTTGCAACCAGGTGAAGGCGCATGCTGAGTAAAGAGCTTGAGTTCACTCTGAATCTTGCCTTTAAAGAGGCGAGGGAGAAGCACCACGAGTTTCTGACCGTGGAGCACCTACTGCTGGCACTGACCGACAATCCAGCGGCGCTTGAGGTTCTGCGAGCCTGTGGTGCGAATCTGGATCAGCTGCGCCGGGACTTGGAGGGCTTTCTGGATGAGACCACGCCGGTTCTGCCGCCCAACGACACCCGTGAGACTCAGCCGACGCTGGGCTTCCAGCGCGTGTTGCAACGGGCAATTCTGCACGTGCAGTCTTCAGGGAGGAAGGAGGTCACAGGAGCGAATGTGCTCGTGGCCATCTTCAGCGAGCAGGAATCGCAGGCGGTTTACTTCCTGCACAAGCAGAATATTTCTCGGTTGGATACGGTGAATTTCATCTCCCACGGGATCTCCAAGGGGTCGGGCGATGGCGATGACACTGAACAACCCGGTGGGGTGCCGCAGGATGACGAGGAGGCGGCTGTGGAGCCCGGTTCACGCAAGCCGCTCGAGAGCTTTGCCGCGGATCTCAACGCCAAGGCAGAGCGTGGCGAGATCGATCCCTTGATCGGTCGGCGCAACGAGATCGAGCGAACGATCCAGGTGCTTTGCCGGCGGCGCAAGAATAATCCATTGTTCGTTGGCGAGGCCGGTGTCGGCAAGACCGCGATCGCAGAGGGGCTTGCCAAGATGATCGTGGACCGGCAGGTTCCGGACGTACTCAAGGATGCCCGCATCTATTGCCTCGACTTGGGCGCTGTCGTTGCCGGGACTAAGTATCGGGGCGATTTCGAAAAGCGCCTCAAGGGATTGTTGGCACAGCTCAAGCGTGAGAAAAGCGCCATCCTCTTTATCGACGAGATTCATACGGTAATCGGCGCAGGTTCGGCCTCCGGCGGTGTGATGGATGCCTCCAATCTGATCAAACCGATGCTGGCGAGTGGCGAGCTGAAATGTATAGGTTCGACTACGTACCAGGAATATCGTGGGGTCTTCGAGAAGGATCGGGCACTTGCGCGCCGATTTCAGAAGATCGACATCTCCGAGCCCACGATCGAAGAGACGGTGCTGATCCTGCGGGGGCTCAAGGAGCGTTTCGAGGCGCACCACGGGGTGCGCTACACGCAGCCTGCCCTCGAGTCTGCGGCGGGGCTCGCGGCGAAGTACATCACCGATCGGCGGCTGCCGGACAAAGCAATTGACGTGATCGATGAGGCAGGCGCCAAACTGCGGTTGTTGCCGCCGTCGAAGCGGCGCAAGACGGTCAACGTCACCGACGTTGAAACCATCATCGCCAAGATGGCGCGGATACCCCCGCGGCGGGTTTCCACGTCGGATATGCGGCTGCTGGAGAATCTTGAGCAGGATCTCAAGCGGGTTATCTTCGGCCAAGATCAGGCCATCGATACCTTGGCAACGACCATCAAGATGTCACGTGCCGGATTGCGCGATACCGAGAAGCCGGTGGGGTGTTTTCTGTTCGCAGGACCCACCGGCGTGGGTAAAACCGAGGTGACGCGCCAGCTAGCCGAGGCCATGGGGGTTCGGTTGATCCGCTTCGATATGTCTGAGTATATGGAGCGACATACCGTTTCGAGATTGATCGGCGCGCCGCCTGGTTACGTCGGTTTCGACCAAGGCGGGTTGCTTACCGAGGAGGTGATCAAACATCCCCATTCGGTGGTGTTGCTCGATGAGATCGAAAAGGCGCATGCCGATGTATTCAACCTGCTGCTGCAAGTTATGGATCATGGGGCGCTGACGGACAACAACGGCCGGCAAGCCGATTTCCGCAACGTGATTCTGGTGATGACAACCAATGCCGGCGCGCAGGAGCAGAGCCGGCGCTCGATCGGATTTACCGCGCAGGACCATTCATCGGATAGCCTAGAGGTCATTCGGCGGATATTCGCTCCGGAGTTTCGTAACCGTTTGGATGCCATCATCCAGTTCAATACATTGGCTCCAGCGGTGGTGGAACGTGTTGCGGACAAATTCCTGCGCGAGCTGCGCCACCAGCTGGCTGAGAAGAAGGTCACCCTTGAAGTCAGCGATTCGGCCCGGTACTGGCTGGCCGAGCATGGCTATGATCCGAAGATGGGCGCTCGGCCCATGGCTCGGCTCATACAGGATCGGATCAAGCGGCCGTTGGCGGACGAACTGCTCTTCGGGCGACTGGCAGGCGGTGGCCACGTCGTCGTGGACGTCGAGGACGAGGAGCTCACCTTCGCTATCAACGAGCCCGATATGGTGAGCTGATCTGACCGGCAACTGCCAAGGAAGGCGGTTTTTTGTTGATGGTCGACATGCGCTCGAATTTTGGGTGCAAGAGCTTAGCGTGCGCGATAAACGATGCGCCCCTTGCTCAGATCATAGGGCGTGAGTTCGACAGTCACCTTATCACCGCGCAGGATACGAATATAATGCTTGCGCATCTTGCCCGAGATGCGTGCGGTTACCAGATGGCCGTTTTCGAGTTCGACCCGGAACATTGTGTTGGGTAGGACCTCCACTATGGTCCCCTGCATGCGAACGTGGTCTTCCTTGGTCATTCAGCCCCTCTCGTGTTGTTGTCTGGATTCCCGATTTGCTCGGGCAGGCGTTGTTGGTTATGCGTGAGCAGGTTTCGCCGTCGGCGGAACATTTGTTAAACCACGGGTAGCCTGTGAGGTAAGGTCGAGGCGAGATTCTAGCGGAGCCGGCGCCGCTAACCAACTCCTGCCGGCGGATAAGCTCATTCCACCGAGACCCAACCCGCTGGTGTCAGCACTTCGTGGGGACGAAATTCGCTCTTGTACCACATGCGCGCGCAGCCCGCGATCCAATAGCCGAGATAAAGATAATCATAGCCGCGGCGCCGGGTTTCCATAACCGTCAGCAGGATGGCCAAGGTGCCTAGACTGCGCTCGGGAAACTCGGGTTCGTAAAACGTGTACACGGCTGATAAGGCGTCGCCGAGATCGTCCACGACGGCGACCGCCAATAGCCGGTTGTTCTCGCGTAGCTCCAGCAATTCGGTGTTGCACCAGCTGCGCGTCAGGAAGCTCTGATAATTCTCGGGTGTTGGATTAGCCATGCTGCCATCCGGATGGCGGGCTGCCAGGTAACGGCGGTAGAGCGCGAAATGCGCAGCGCAATAGTGGGGAGCGACGGAGCCGAGGCGAACCTCTGCGTTGCGCCGCAGGCACCGCCGGTGTTTGCGGCGGGCACGGAATTGGGTTACCGGGATACGCAGCGATTGGCAGGCGCTGCAGTTGGGGCAGGTGGGGCGATAGAGGTAGTAGCCGCTGCGGCGGAAGCCTTGTTGGATCAGCTCGGCATAAAGGGCCGTATTAAGCGGGGTGCCTGGTTCAATGAAAACCGTACGCGCGCTGCGCCCGGCGATATAGGGGCACGCATGCTCTGGTGTTGCCAACACCTCAAGCCGGCGCGTTCGATCCCGGCCCAATCGGCTCATGGTTTGTCCTCTGTGGTCTTACGTTTGATCCACATAAGGGGGTCAAGCTGCGCGCTGAACGCCCAAGGACCCAAGCGAGTGGGGTAAGCCAACGCCGCGTAGAGCTCACGGATGAACCGACGCCGTGAGATCTCAACCCCCCCCAAAGCGCGTAAGTGGGGGGTCGGCATCTGGCAATCGATGAAGTCGAACGACCACGCATCGAGCTGAGCAGCCAGCCAGGCCAACGCGATCTTGCTGGCATCGGTGGCGCGGCTGAACATCGATTCGCCGAAAAATGCGGCGCCTAGCGACACCCCGTAGAGCCCGCCAATTAAGAGCTCGGCGCGCCAGACCTCGACCGAGTGGGCAATGCCGCGTTGGTGCAGCTCCCAATAAGCCGCCATGATCTCCGGGGTGATCCAGGTGCCTGCTTGGTCACGCCGGGGTGCCGAGCAGGCTTCGATAACGGCTTGGAAACATTGGTCCATGGTGAGCCGGTAGCCCTGCTGTCGCAAGCGTTTGCGGAGACTGCGCGAGGCGCGCAGGTTTCGCGGGTAAATAATGAGACGGGGGTCGGGGCTCCACCATAGGACCGGCTGATCCTCGGAGAACCATGGGAAAATACCGCAGCGGTAGGCTCGCTCCAAGCGCTCCGGTGATAGCGGACCGCCTATGGCCACTAGCCCATTAGGCTCCCGCAGCGCCGTCTCGACGTCGGGGAAAGGGCTGGTATGGTCATCCGGAGCAATCCAGGGAATGTGCGACATGGTCCAAGTGTTCGCTCCCTGCTGAGATTTTGTCGTATGGGCAGGGCCTTCGCAAGGTCAGCTAGCCTAACGATCATGGTGGCTGGCACCACCCCAGAAGATGAAAGAGACTCTCAGATGGAAGGGGGCGGGTAGAGGTCGTGATAGTCTTTGGTGGTTTAACCCCGTGCCTAACGTGACCCGCCGGACTGACTCGCACCCCGGACTGCTTCCATAGAGAGCGTACGCTAAACAGGCCGTTGGCGAGTTCTCGCCTTCAGGCAGATTCAGTCCCGGCACCCGCCACCTTCCGCCTTTGAGTGTAAGTGGGCAGGAGGCGGTATGGAACTGGTTGCACTGTACAAGCGTGTCATCGGTCTGGACATCCATCAGGCGCAGATCACCGCCTGTGCCTTGATCGAGGAAGCGGACGGGAGCACGCGCATCGAGCAGCGGCAATTTGGCGCCTTCAAGCGCAATCGCAGGGCATTGGCCGAGTGGGTGGCTTCGCTGCGGCCCGATGAAGTCGTGATGGAGAGCACCGGTATTTACTGGAAAAGCCCGTATGCGGCCCTGGAGGCGGTCGGCATTCGGGCCAAGGTGGTCAACGCATGGCATGTCAAGAACGTCCCGGGGCGCAAAACCGACGTGGGTGATGCGCAGTGGCTGGCGACGCTGGCGCGCGCCGGGTTGCTGCGCGGCTCGTTTGTGCCGCCCGCCAAGTTGCGCGAATTGCGCCTGATCGCCCGTCAGCGCCAGAACCTGGTCGGCCAGTTGGCCTCGGAGAAGAATCGGCTGCACAAGGTGCTCACCGACTGCGGCATCCGTCTGGGCGTCGTGGTGAGCGACCTGCATGGTCTCTCGGCGCGCGCCATGGTCAAGGCCCTCATCGCCGGGCAGCCGCCGCACGAGGTGCCCAAGCTCGCCAGCGGCCGGCTCAAGGCCAGTCGGGAAGAGCTCTTCGATGCCTTGCAGGGCGAAATGACCCCAAGCCACCGCTTCGTGCTCGATGAGTTGATGCGGCATATCGAGCAGATCGAGGCCCGGATCGCTCGCTTTGACGAGCGCTTGCTCACCGAACTGGAGACCGAGCGCAATACACTGGCGCTGCTGCAGACCATTCCCGGTATCGACCGGCTCGGTGCGGCCATGCTGTTGGTGGAGATCGGTTCCGACATGGGTGCCTTCGGCAGCGCCGAGCGCCTGGCTTCCTGGGTCGGTATTTGCCCAGGCAACAATGAGTCGGCCGGAAAACGCAAGTCTGGCCGCCTGCGCAAGGGCAATGTCTATGCTCGCCGCCTGCTCTGTGAGTTCGCCCATGCCGCCAGTCGCACCACGTCGGTGTTCAAGTCGAAGTTCCACTCGCTTCTCGTGCGCCGCGGTTACAAGCGCGCAATCATCGCTATCGCCCACACGATCCTGCGCACCCTCTTCTTCATGCTCCAGCGGCACGAACATTACCGGGATAGCGCCGTCGACTACGAAGCACTGTGCGTTCAACGAAACGCCCCTCGCTGGATCAAGGCCTTGACCAAATTCGGCTTCATCGCCCCTGC
>JAGFJL010000003.1 GCA_024102725.1 Nitrococcus mobilis | reverse complement strand
CCCTCCAGCAAGAGGGACAATGAGAACCGGACAGATCGTGTGCTACAACTCCGGACAAGTTACATGCTCCCAACACTTAGCTTGATCGGTGCCGGGTCCTCAGCCAAAATATAAAAAACCATACGGGGCAGCGTGCCTCGTGAATTGCCCCACACGGTCGTGCCAGCGCCGTCTTTCCCTGCGATGCCGCTCCCTTGTCCCTCCGAGCGTTCGAAACGGTTCAAGCTCAAGCCCGGAGTCCGCGGCCGGTATAAGCCGGGCATGATCGATGTGGAGTAAAGGAGGAGCAATGTACCAGCACATCAAGTATCCGGAAGGCGGCGAGAAGATCCGCGTGGTCGACGGCAAGCTGCGTATTCCGGAGCAGCCAGTCATCGGCTATATCGAGGGCGACGGCATCGGCCCCGACATCACCGGCGCGTGTCTGCGTATCTGGGATGCGGCCGTAGAACAAGCTTACCGAGGCGGGCGCAAGATTGCTTGGTGCGAGCTCTATATGGGCGAGAAGGCGGCCGGGTTGTATGGTGGCGATTACTTCCCCCAAGAAACCGAGGCGGCGCTGCGGGATCTGATCGTCTCCATCAAAGGCCCGCTTACCACGCCGGTCGGTGGCGGTTACCGATCCTTGAACGTGACCTTGCGCCAGAAGCTCGATTTGTATGCCTGTGTGCGCCCGGTGCGGCATTACGAGGGCGTGCCTTCGCCGTTGCGCAAGCCCGAGGATGTGGATGTGGTGATCTTTCGCGAGAACACCGAGGACGTCTACGCCGGTATCGAGTATCAATCCGGCACCCCGGAGAACAAAAAGCTCGCCGCCTTCCTGCGCGAGGAAATGGGGGCGAGTTTCTTCGAAGAGGCCGGCCTCGGAGTCAAGCCGATCAGCCCCTTCGGCAGCAAGCGCTTGGTATCCAAGGCCATCCAATACGCCGTGGAGAACAATCGCGAGAGCGTCACCCTCGTCCATAAAGGCAATATCATGAAATACACCGAGGGTGCGTTCCGCACCTGGGGCTACGAGGTGGCGCGCGAGAAATTCGCCGATCTCACCATCACCGAAGAAGAACTCTACTCCATTTACGGCGGTAAGCGACCGGCCGGCAAGATCGTCATCAAGGACCGTATCGCCGATATCATCTTTCAGCTCATGCTGCTGCGACCGAACGAATTCGATGTCCTGGCCACCATGAATCTGAACGGGGATTATCTCTCCGATGCGGTGGCTGCCGAGGCGGGCGGCGTGGGCATTGCCCCAGGGGCCAATATGGGGGATTACGTAGCCGTATTCGAGGCGACTCACGGCACGGCTCCCAAATATGCCAATCAGGACAAGGTCAACCCGGGTTCGCTGCTCTTCTCCGGGGTCATGATGCTCGATTACCTGGGCTGGCACGAGGCGGCGGACCTCATCCGTGCCGCTTATCAGCGCGTGGTGAGCGCCAAGATCGTGACCTACGATTTCGCCCGCCAGATCGAGGGCGCCACGGAGGTCAAGACCAGTCAGTTCGCCGATGCACTGATCGAGGAAATGCAGGGCAAGGTGGACCTTGCCAAGTATCAGCAGGAGCGCATGGAGGCCATCGAGCAGGATCGCAGGATTCGCGAGCTGCGCCGGGTTTCCTCACCGCTAGAGGAGATGATCGCCTCTGGCCGCACACCCCATACGGTGGGGGATTTGATGAACCCGAGCCCGATCTGCGTACCAGCGGACACTTTGGTCGAAGATGCGATGCATCTGATGCGCGAGAAACGCATCGGCAGTGTGATCACGCGGCCGGCGCCCGACGGCGAGTGGGGTATCATGACGCAGCGCGATGTCATCGCCCGCATCGTCTCCGCCAACCGTCAGCCGCGCACCGTGAAAGTCGGTGACGTAGCGAGCAAACCGCTTATTACCGTACCGGTGGACATGTCGCTACACGATTGCGCTGATAAGATGAGCAGCCAGAATATACGCCGTGTGGTCGCGGTCGACCAGAATAACGAACCCATCGGCATTATCTCCGATACCGACATCTTCGCCAGTGTCGAGCAGTTCGGAATGCCGGAGTAACAGGCGCCCCGTTACCGCCGCTGCCGTGCGGGCGGCCGCCGGCTGCGAGGGGCGCAAAGCAGGGATCTATCATGCAGGAAAAGCGTATCGATGCGCCGCTGCGAGAGGACATCAGGCAGCTAGGGGGGTTGCTGGGAAGCACCCTCTACGAGCAGGACGGGGAGCCGCTTTATAACACCGTCGAAGAGATTCGTCGGCTGGCGAAAGATGCGCGGGCCGGCGTTCCCGGGGCGGCCGAGCAGCTCTCCAGCATGCTCGCCGGTCTGGACGATGCCATGATCATGCCGGTGGTGCGAGCGTTTTCCAACTTCCTAAACCTGGCCAACATCGCCGAGCAGCATCACCGCATACGGCGCAGCCGGGCGTGGTTGCGCGACCCCAAGTCCGCGCCGCTGCGCGGTTCGTTGGAGGAAGCATTTGAGCGACTCGCCGCAGCGGTCGAGCCGCAAGAGCTCTATGAAACCGTCTGCCGGCTTGAGATCGAGCTCGTGCTCACAGCGCATCCCACGGAAGTCACCCGCCGCAGCCTGTTGCAAAAATATAATCGCATCGCTGAGTTGCTCGATCA
This sequence comes from Nitrococcus mobilis, assembly GCA_024102725.1. Classification (GTDB taxonomy): domain Bacteria; phylum Pseudomonadota; class Gammaproteobacteria; order Nitrococcales; family Nitrococcaceae; genus Nitrococcus; species Nitrococcus mobilis_A. Next base: position 26,513 of record JAGFJL010000003.1, on the reverse strand, counting down.
GCAGGATCGCTTGGACCCGACCCCGGAGGAGATCGAGGAGGTTCATCAGGCCCTCCAGCGCGAGATCGTAGCAGCTTGGCATACCGATGAGATTCGTCGCCGCCGCCCATCACCGGTCGATGAGGCGCGCTGGGGCTTGGCTGTGATCGAGCAAACCCTGTGGAACGTGATGCCGCGGTATATGCGCCGGCTCGATAAGATACTCAAACGTAAGACCGGCCATCATCTGCCGCTCGATGTGGCGCCGATCCGCTTCGGCTCCTGGATGGGCGGGGATCGCGACGGTAACCCTCGGGTCACCGCGCGGGTCACGCGGGAGGTCTGTTTGCTGAACCGCTGGATGGCCGTGGAGCTCTATGAGCGCGAGCTCAACCCGATCATCTCCGAACTCTCCCTGCAGTGCGTGGACGAGGATCTGCGCAAGCTGGTTCCGGGGCGCTGGGAACCTTATCGCGTACTGCTCAAACGGCTGCGGGCGCGGTTGCGCATAACCCGCAGCTGGATCGAGGCACGCCTGGAAGGTCGACACCCGCCGGATGGCGAAATCCTGCTCGAGGCCAGTGATCTGAAAACGACTCTGCTCGCTTGCTACCATTCGCTGCAGCGCTGCGGTGCCGGAGTGGTTGCGGACGGGCGGTTGTTGGATCTCATCCGTCGCGTAACGGTATTCGGGCTTACTTTGATGCGGGTCGACATCCGTCAAGAGGCGAGCCGTCATACCGATGCACTGGATGCCATCACCCGTGAGCTGGGCTTGGGTAGCTACGCTGAATGGACCGAGGAGCAACGCGAGGCGTTCTTGATCGGCGAGCTAGGCAATCGACGACCGCTGATTCCGAGAGAATTCGAGCCGGATGACGAGGTGCGCGAGGTTCTGGACACCTTTCAGATGATGGCCGAACTCGGCCCTGATTCCTTGGGGGCGTATGTCATCTCCATGGCGTCGCAGCCCTCCGATATCCTCGCCGTAGAGCTGCTGCAGCAGGAGGCAGGCGTCCGCCATTACCTGCGAGTCGTGCCTTTGTTCGAAACGCTCAACGATTTGAACGGCGCCGAGGCGTGTATCGAGCACTTGATGCAGATCCCTTGGTATCGGAACCGTATTCAGGGTCATCAGGAAGTAATGATCGGCTATTCGGATTCCGGCAAAGATGCCGGACATCTGACCGCCGCCTGGACACTTTACAAGACTCAAGAGCGGCTGGTGGCGGTCGCTCGGCGCCAGGGCATCAAGCTTACGCTGTTCCATGGCCGGGGCGGTTCGATTGGCCGCGGCGGTGGTCCGACTCATGCCGCCATCCTCTCCCAACCGCCTGGCTCGGTGGCTGGGCGGTTGCGCGCGACCGAGCAAGGCGAGGTCATCCACGCAAAATTCGGCCTCCCGGGCATTGCCCTGCGCAACCTTGAGGTTTACACGACGGCGGTGCTGGAGACAACCTTACAGGCGGCGCAGCCCCTTCAGCAGCCCTGGCGGGATGTCATGGATCGCCTGGCTGAGCTCGCCACGAAAACCTACCGGGGGGTGGTCCGGGAGGATCCGGCCTTCATCGAATATTTCCGGCACGCCACTCCGGAGCATGAGATCAGCATGCTGACCATCGGCAGTCGGCCCGCCCGCCGCAGTCCGACCCAGGGTGTGGATAGTCTACGCGCGATACCGTGGGTATTTGCCTGGACGCAGACCCGGCTGCTGCTACCGGCTTGGCTTGGAATCGGGGAGTCGCTCCAAAGCGCACTGGACTCGGGAGACGCCGCGCTGCTCAAGAGTATGTATCGGGAATGGCCGTTTTTCCGGGCCTTCCTGGATATGGTGGAGATGGTATTGGCCAAGGGCGATCCCGCTGTCGCCGCCTGGTACGATAACCGGCTGGTTCCGCCCGAACTGCAACCGCTGGGGGAGCGCATGCGCCGACAGTTCGACAAGACGCTGCGTGCGGTGCTCGAAATAACCGGCCACGAACAGCCTTTGGATGACTTTCCGGTGACGCAGCGCTCAGTGGTCGTACGCAATCCCTATGTTGACCCGCTCAATTTGCTGCAGGTGGAACTGCTCCACCGGGTTCGTCACGGCAAGGAGGAAAACCTGCGTAAGGCACTCATGGTCTGCATCAATGGCATTGCGGCCGGGATGCGCAATACGGGGTAGGCCGTGTCTCGAGGGCCGCTCGTCCATGCCGGCAAATCGGGCGCGATCCGCAGCTTTGCGCTGAAGGGACTACAGTAGGCGCATGTTTGATTACCAGCGCGCGTTCATACAATTCGCCTTAGAGCACGGAATTCTGCGCTTCGGCGAGTTTATCTTGAAGTCGGGTCGCCGCAGTCCGTACTTTTTCAACGCCGGGCGGTTTGCCACGGGACGGGCTCTGATCCAGGTAGGGCGGTACTACGCCCAGGCGATAATCGGCTCCGGGATCGGCTTCGATATGTTGTTCGGCCCGGCTTATAAGGGCATCCCACTTGCCTGCGCCACCGCCATAGCGCTGGCCGAGCATCATGGCCGGGATGTGCCCTACGCTTTTGATCGCAAGGAGACCAAGACACATGGCGAAGGCGGCAAGGTCGTCGGTGCGCCAGTGCACGGACGTATCTTGATGATCGACGATGTTATATCGGCCGGCACTTCCGTGCGCGAATCCTTGGCGCTTATCACGGCGAGTGGGGCCTCTTTGGCGGGGGTGGTGATTGCCCTGGACCGGCAAGAGCGTGGTCAGGGCACCATCGCCGCAACGGCCGAGCTCGAAGCGGGTCATGGCGTGCCCATTGCCGCCGTCATTACCCTGGATACCTTGATCGAATACCTCACGGAACAGGGCGGGCGGTCTGCAGAGCTTACCGCCATGCAGGCCTATCGAGAGACCTACGGCGCATCTCGTTGATTGCCAGTCGAACGGTTCGACGCGCACCGGTTGTCAGTGGAGCAGACATTTCGTGCAGGATTAGGGAATCGGATGATCATTCGTGGCGTGCCCTTGCTCATGCTCGGCCTGTGGTTGGCGAGCACCGCGGCCGCAGGGCCGGCCCAGTTCTACAAATGGGTGGACGAACAGGGACGGGTACATTATAGCGATACTGTCCCGCCTGCAGCGGCCGGTCAACAACGCGAGCTCAAATCATCGAGCGGCCAGACGGTGCGGACCATCGAGCCGCCGCCGACGCGCCAGCAGTTGGAGGCCGAGCAACGGGCACGTGAGATGGCCCGGCAGGCCGAGCGGCAGCGTCGCGCCCAGGAGAAATACGATAAAACGCTTTTGCTCACCTTCTCGAGTGCGCAGGAGATAAAGGCGGCTCGCGATGATCGCCTGCGGGCGATAACCGCACAAATCAAGCTTGCCCAGGAACGGCTCGACAAACTCGAGACCCGCTTGCAAGCGCAGCGGCGTAAGGCCGTACGCATCGAGCGCACCGGAGAGCGCGATCCGACGCCGATTTATGCCGAACTCGTAGAGCTCCAACGGCATATCGACGCAAATGACGCCTTCATCGAACGCAAACTTCAGGAGCGAGAGCGGATACGCCAGGAATTCGCCCGCGACCTGGCACGCTACCGTGAGCTAATGGCTGCACAGGGCAAACATAAGGCACCCGAGCGACTCGGCAAGCCCTGAAGAAAAAGCTCGGGCCTACCCATTTCAGCCGGTCTGCCAGGGGGGGACGGTAGCGAAAACATGGCGTATACCGATCAGGTTGTTTTCCTCGCCGGCTTCCTTTTGACTCTCAGCATTCTGGCAAGCATTCCGGCCGAGCGCAGCGGCGTACCGGTGCTGGTAATTTTTCTGGTGCTGGGCATGCTGGCCGGCGAGCAAGGGCTCGGTGGAGTCCAGTTCGAGGACGTCGCCACAGCCCATCTGCTTGGCACCATGGCGCTGGCCGTCATTCTATTCGACGGGGGCTTGCATACCCCATTATCAAGCTTTCGTACCGGGCTTGGACCCGGGCTGAGCCTGGCGACGGCCGGTGTGGTTGCGACGGCGCTCATAACCGCTGGCTGCGTGGTGTTGCTCTACGGTGATTCTTGGTTGAATTCCTTGTTGCTGGTGTCGATTATCAGCTCGACCGATGCGGCGGCCGTATTTTATCTGCTGCGCGCTCGAGGCTTGGAGTTGCATCCGCGTGTGCGCAACACGCTGGAGATCGAATCCGGGGTCAACGACCCCATCGCGATTTTTCTGACGATCATACTGATCGAATGGGTGCTGCAACAGCACCAGGCCACGCCGACCGGCCTGCTCGTGAGCTTAGGACAGCAGCTGATCGGCGGCGCGGCGCTCGGCGGAGCCGGCGGGGCGTTGCTCACATGGGTGGTCAATCGCCTGCCTCTGCCCGCAAGCCTCTACCCGTTGCTTGCGCTCTCGGGGGGGTTGCTTATTTATGGCGTGAGCGCGTCTATCGGTGGCAGCGGCTTCCTCGCCGCCTACCTTGCCGGTCTGATTCTCGGTAACCGAGCCCGCTTGGCCCGGCGCAGTATCCAACGCTTTCATGACGGCATCGCCTGGCTCTGTCAGATCGGCCTTTTTCTCATGCTGGGGCTGCTGGTGACTCCGAGCGATCTACTGCAGGTTGCGCCCAAGGCAGTGCTGGTGGCCGGCGCCATCATCGTGCTGGGCCGGCCGCTGGCAGTGGCGCTGTGCCTCCTGCCGTTTCGGTTTCCGTGGCGGCAAGTGGTGTTCATCAGCTGGGTAGGAATTCGCGGGGCGGTGCCGATCGTGCTCAGCCTGTTTCCACTGCTCGCGGGAGTGCCCGGCGCGGTGGTGGATTTCAATATCATTTTTTTTATCGTTCTGATCTCATTGCTATTACAAGGTTGGACCGTAGCGCCGCTCGCGCGCTGGCTGAGTTTGCAACTGCCACGCCTTCATCCGGATGCGCGATGGATCGATCTGGGCATTCCCAGTGACCATGAGCTGGTGATCTGCGAGCTGCCGCCACAATGTCCGGCGCTGAACGCGCCTTTGGACGCGTTGCGGCCACCAAATGGCGTCCAGCTGCTGGCGCTGGTGCGTCAAGGCCGCAGCGTGCCGGTCACGCCGCAACGCGCCCTGCAAGCCCGAGATCTGCTGTACTTGCTGGTTCCTTCTGCTGATTCGACCGTGCAGGAGCGCTTCGATCACTGGCTCGAGGAGATGGGAACGCAGCAGCCCGAGAGTCAGCGGCGCTTCTATGGTGAGTTCACTATCGAAGCGCGCTCGCCGATCGCGGATTTTGCCGCGATTTACCTTAGTAATCCGATAACCGATGCCCGGCCAAGCGAGACCATCGGTGACTATCTGAACCGGCGCTTGCACAACAAGGCCTCCGAGGGCGACCTGGTGGAGCTTGGCAATGTCGTGCTGGTTGTGCGTGAGATGGATCAGCTCCAGATCGTCAAAGTGGGCGTCAAGCTGCCCCGCCCACCGGCGAGTTGAATGTGCCGTGCACGGTGTGGGGTGATTCTGAGAGCCTGGTGTTCAGGTTCAGGTGGGCCAGTGCGCGTCTCCCTGGCTATGGATGAGGGTACCCACGCCGGAATCGGTAAACAGCTCCAGAAGCACCGCATGTTCGACCCGGCCATCGATAATGTGGGCGGTGTGAACACCATTGGCGACGGCTTCCAGTGCGCAACGTATCTTGGGCAGCATACCGCCGTGAATGGTTCCATCGGCGATCAGGCGTTCTACTTGCCGTAGGTCCAGCCCGGTGAGAAGCCGCCCTTCCCGGTCCAGCAAGCCCCTGGTATTGGTGAGCAGGATGAGCTTCTCCGCGCGCAGCGTCTCGGCCAGCTTGCCGGCGACGAAATCGGCATTGATGTTGTAGGAGCGGCCATCCACACCGACCCCGATGGGTGCGATGATCGGGATGAAGGCACCACCGGCCAATACGTCGATCAGCGAAGCATCGATGCAATCCACTTCGCCGACATGGCCGATGTCAATGATCTCGGGTTCCTGCTCGGATTCGCTGCGGCGGGTGATATGGAGCTTGCGCGCGCGTATCAGGCCGCCGTCCTTGCCGGTAAGACCCACGGCGCGGCCGCCCTGGGCCATGATTAAATTGACGATCTCCTTGTTCACCAGCCCGCCGAGTACCATTTCCACCACATCCATGGTCTCGGCATCGGTCACGCGCATGCCATCCACGAACTCCGATTCTTTGCCGATGCGCGCAAGCAACTGACCGATCTGCGGTCCCCCGCCATGCACCACCACGGGATTGAAGCCCACCAGCTTCATCAGCACGATGTCGCGAGCGAAGCTTTGTTTGAGGTGCTGATCCACCATGGCATTGCCACCGTACTTGATAACGAGGGTTTTGCCGTGGAAGCGCTGGATATAGGGTAATGCCTCGGTAAGAACATGAGCGACTTGGGCTGGAGGGGTGGGAGGCTTACGCATATCTCAATGGGTCGCCTGTTGCTTTAGCGCCTTTAAAATGGCAGCTCCAAGTCAGGGCGGACACGCTCGATCAACTCTCGGAAGGTGGTCTCGATGCACTCGAGCGCTCTGGCATCATCGCCCTCGAAGCGAAATACCAGACAAGGTTGGGTGTTGGAGGCACGCACCAGGCCCCAGCCGTCCGGGAAATCGACCCGTAGGCCATCGATGGTCGTCACACGGGCGGCGCCGAAGCTCGCCTGCTCCTGTAATGCGGCCATGAGCCGCTGCGGCTCACCCTCTTCTGCCAGGTCCAATCGCAGCTCGGGGGTGCTGACGGCCTCGGGCAACTGTGCGAAGACCTCGGCGCTTGCACACGGATCCATGGAGAGGATTTCCAGCAGTCGCGCAGCGGCGTAGATTCCATCGTCGAAACCATACCAGCGGTCGTTGAAAAAGATATGGCCGCTCATCTCGCCCCCCAGCAGCGCTCCGGTCTCGCGCAACTTGCTTTTGATCAACGAGTGGCCGGTCTTCCAGAGTACGGGTACGCCGGCGGCTTCGGTGATGACGTCGGCGAGCCGGCTGGTGCACTTGATGTCGAAGACGATATCCGAGCCCGGGTTGCGGCTCAGAATGTCTTCGGCGAAGAGCATCAGCTGGCGATCGGGCCAGATGATCTTGCCATGATTATCCACCACGCCGAGCCGATCGCCATCACCATCGAAAGCGAGGCCGAGGTCCGCCCGCTGCGCGCGCACTTGCTGGATCAACGACTCCAGGTTCTCGGGAGCGGTAGGATCGGGATGGTGGTTCGGGAAGTCGCCGTCGACTTCGCAGAACAGCTCTACGACTTCGCAGCCCAGTGCTCGCATAAGATCGGGCGCGAGCGCGCCGGCCACCCCATTGCCGCAATCCACGACCACTTTGAGGGGGCGGTGCAGCGCCACGTCGTGTAACACCCGCTCCCGATAGGCCGCGAGAATATCCTGGCGCTCTATATCGCCGCTGCCGAGATGCAAATCACCGTTTTCGATACGCCGCCCCAAAGCTTGAATGGCTTCGCCGGATAGACTCTCGCCGCCGAGCACGATCTTAAGTCCATTGTAGTCGGGCGGATTGTGACTGCCGGTTACGATCACACCCGCGTGGCTGTCGAGATGATAGGTGGCGAAATAGACTACCGGAGTAGGGACGCGGCCGATATCGATTACGTGTCGGCCCGCCGCCGCCAGTCCTTCGTTCAGCGCCTGCGCGAGCTCTGGGCTGGAGTGGCGGCCGTCATAACCCACCACGACGGTCTGCTGAGCTCGGGCAGCGGCTTCGCTGCCGATCGCCCGCCCCAGCCAATGCACTACTTCGGATGTCAGGGTTTTGCCGATGATACCGCGAATATCGTAGGCGCGCAGAATGGAGGGATCGATGAGCGGTGGCGACTCCAAGCCAGGCGGTGCGGTGTTGATTTCGGCAACTTCCATGGATTGCGGCGCAGCTACCCGCTCGGAATCGACCGCAGGTTCGGCCGTCTCTTCTGAAGGCCCGGTCCCGGCGGCCGGTGTTTGCGGTACGCGAGCCGTGGTCAAAGCTGCAGTGAACGCCGCTTGCAGCTCCCGCAAGCGCACCGTGTAATGAGTTCGCGGCTCTCCGGCCCGGCTGTCCTGGACAATACGCGCGAAGGTTTGGCCGTCGGCGGCAAGTACCCGGCGCAGACGTGCGCTAGCGATCACTGCGGTAAGCAGGATCAGCAATATCGCCGCGGCAATGCCGGCAAACGCGAGCGGCATGTTGATTCCGGCCAACGGAGCGGCGCTATGCCCACCGATGTATTCGAGCTGCCAGGCGGTGCCGGGCACAGCAAGGCGGATACGGGGTCCGGCGGCTTGACGGTTCCCTGACTCGACCAGCATTACCGAGGCGGCGGCGGAGCGCCGCCGCAAGCCGACCCAGGCTTGCGGCGGGGGGGTGAGGTATCGAAACCAGCGATCAGCGGGTAGGGTCAACACCAGTGTGCCGAGGATCATATCGCTCGCGCGGACCGGTTCGACCAAGTTGACGCTGGCACCCGGTCGCCCTGGCAGGTGGATCTCCGCCGGCGGCCGACGTCCGGCGGAGGCCACTTTGACCATGTCGAGCAAAGCGTAACCGATAGGAGGTGTGGCGTTTGGATCGGGTGCCAAGCCGCCCTTTGGCACGATGAGCAGACGAGCGGCCGGCGGAAGCGTCGATTGGAGCACCTGGGCGAGTTCGGTCAGGGCCGATTGGTCGCCGTTTTGCAGCGCTTTTTGCAATATCTCAAGGCGGGCTGTTTCGGCAAGCGCCTGATAGAGGGTGGCGATCTGTGCCGTCAGATTACGGCTGATCAGCTCCGCTGTGTGGTTAGCGGCCGCTTGCCAGAGCGCCTGCCTGGCGCGCTGGCCAAGTGCCGCGGCTAATACCACCGAGACAAGCAGAAGCAGGACGGCGACCAGCGCCACACTGATGAAATAGCCGGTGATGGCCTTGGAACCTTTCGGTGCGTTTGCTGCAGGCGCATCCTGCGGGCGGGCACGACGCTCCCCATTTTCCTTCATGGCATTACCCGAGCTACTTGATGGCATTCATCTGCATTTTTCTCAGCACTGGCTAACGATTAGCCGAATTGCGCCTCTCGATCCGTGTTAACGGCCTTTAATAGGCTAATGCCGCCCGGAATGTCCGAACCCGCGCTCACCCCGCCTGCTGGGATCGAACGCCTCCACAAGTTCGAGCGCGGGTCGGGCCACTGGGATGAAAATGAGCTGAGCAATGCGCTCCCCCGGTTCGATAGTGAATGGTTTCATACCCCGGTTCCAGCAGGAAACAAAGATTTGGCCCTGATAGTCGGAGTCGATCAGACCCACCAGATTGCCGAGTACGATACCGTGCTTATGACCCAAACCTGAACGGGGCAGGATGAGCGCAGCGAAACCGGCATTGCCGATGTGTACCGCGATGCCGGTGGGTATCAGCTCAGTCTGGTCGACTCCGAGCGTCAACGGGGCTTCGAGACAGGCACGCAGATCGAGCCCCGCTGAGCCCTCCGTAGCGTACTCCGGCAGGGCAAACTCACCTTCGAGCCTAGGATCCAGAATGCGCAGCTGAACTTTGTGCATGATAGCGCTCGCTGATGATCTCGATGAGATGCCGGGCCACCTGGGCTTTGGCGGCTTGGGCGATACTCACATGCCCCCCTTCCCAGAAGACCTCCAGGGCGTTGCTCGTGCTATCGAAGCCCAAGCCTGGCCGTCCGACCCAGTTGGCGGCGATCATATCCAGTTGTTTATGGCGGCGCTTGTGCTCGGCATGCTCCCCTAGTCGATGGGTTTCCGCAGCAAAGCCCACCGTGAATGGCCGCCCCTGGTCGAGCGCCGCAACCGCTTGCACGATGTCAGGGTTTCGTACCAGGCGTAAGGTAAGCGCCGTCTCCTTCTTCTTGATCTTCTCAGTGGATCGCGTCGCGGGGCGGTAATCGGCCACCGCCGCCGCGCCGATAAAGATATCGCAGTCCTCGATGTGCTGCATGGCCGTTTCATACATCTGCTGCGCCGTTTCCACATCCAGGCGCTCGATGCCCGCGGCAAGGGGCTCCTCGGAGGGGCCGGCGATTACGATCACCCGTGCACCGGCCTGCCGGGCGGCAGCGGCCAACTCGAAACCCATTTTCCCGGAGCTGCGATTGCTGATGAAGCGCACCGGGTCGATCGCCTCGCGGGTCGGCCCGGCGGTGATCACGACCGTGCAGCCCTGCAACGCGCCATGCGAGTAGAGCTCACTCAATTCCGCCACGATGGCCGCCGGCTCCAGCATACGCCCGGAGCCTACCTCGCCGCAGGCCTGGTCACCCCAGGCGGGGCCCAGAAGATGCACTCCGCGTGCTTCGAGCTGGGCCCGGTTGGCCTGGGTTGCCGCGTGCGCCCACATCGCTTGGTTCATGGCCGGGACAAGTACGATGCGGGCGCGTGTGGCAAGGCACAAGGTAGTCAGCAGATCGTCGGCAAAGCCATGGGCCAGTCGTGCCATGAAATTCGCGCTGGCCGGCGCCACCAAGATCAGCTCGGCCCAGCGGGCGAGCTCGATATGGCCCATGGCGGCCTCGGCGGCCGGATCCAGCAGATCGCAATATACCGGCTTACCCGAGACCGCCTGAAAAGTCAGCGGGCGAACGAACTCCTTGGCGGCGCTGGTCATGGCAACGCGTACCTCGGCACCGGCCTCGCGTAGCCGCCGCGCCAGATCGGGGCTCTTGTAAGCCGCGATGCCGCCGGTAACGCCAAGTAGGATATGGCATGCGGTAAGGGCAGGCATGATGTCAATGCTCTCGATTCAGGAATGACGCTACAGATTACCCAAAAAAACGGCCTGCTTAACCCGGCTTTGCCTGCAGCGCCGTATCTCATATGCGCTAACAGAGTTCGATGGCCGGGTGCAGGTGGTGTATTGCAGCGATCCGAGTGCGATCGTGCACGGATCGGCCACCCGTGCGGCGCGGCCATGGGCTCCGAGCAGGATGCGGGCGCACGGCAATCGAGTGTAGAATCGACACCGCGCTTTGCAAGGCCAGCAAGGCCTTGCAAAGCAAACGGTGACAGGGAGGGTTGCCATGGCGATTACCGATTGGCCGGCAGCCGAACGGCCTCGGGAGAAGCTGCTCCTGCGCGGTGCCCAAGCGCTATCCGATGCCGAGCTGCTGGCCATCTTTTTGCGCACCGGGCGGCCCGGCCAAACCGCGGTGGATTTGGCAAGGGAGCTGCTGACCGATTTCGGCGGATTGCGCGCTTTGTTGGAGGCCGATTTGGACCGTTTTTGCGCGCGCGGGGGATTGGGTCCGGCGAAATTCGCCCAACTCCAGGCGGTATTGGAAATGGGTCGGCGCCATCTCGGAGAGCGGTTGCAACGCGGCGACACCTTCGCCAACCCTGAGGATACCCGCCGCTTTTTGCAGACTCGGCTGCGAGGCTATCCTTGCGAGGTCTTCAGCTGTTTGTTCCTGGATAATCGCAATCGCCTGATCGCTTTCGAGGAACTGTTTCGTGGCACAATCGACGCCGCTAGCGTCTATCCTCGGGAGGTCGTTCGACGTGCCCTGGAACGCAACGCTGCGGCATTGATCGTTGCCCACAATCACCCCTCGGGCGTAGCGGAGCCGAGCCGCGCGGATGCTTTGTTGACCCAACGCTTGCGAGAAGCGCTCGCATTGGTCGATATCCGGCTTTTGGACCACTTCGTGGTGGGCGATGGCGAAGTCGTCTCACTGGCCGAGCGCGGTTTGATGTAACGCTTTCCAGACGATGGCGCCGAGTTGGACGTATGCGAGTTTTTCGTGACCAACATGGGAAGCGCTGGGATGCCGTAGTGGGACGCGAGTCCTATGGTATCCAGGTGCTGTTGTTCTTGCCCGAGGGCGGCGGGGAGACTCGTAAAGCCATCATGGCCTCTACCACACGGCTGGAAGCGCAGCGAGAGGTCGATGCGCTGACTGATGCGGAGCTCTGTGAGCGCCTCGCCCGCTCCCAATCTTGGGACTCGGATACGCGGTTTTCCGGCTGAGCGGGGTGCCGGCTGTTTTCTGGCATCATACCAGTAACCGGCAATGCCTCCGCCGGCAGCCGCACCCCAGCATTAACCGAGGCCGGCGCGGCGGTTAGGCCGGAGTACCCATGGCCAAGCGCAACTTCTTCAGGGCGTTTTTCTCCAGCTGGCGGATGCGCTCGGCGGAGACCGCGTAGCGCTCGGCAAGCTCTTGCAGCGTCGCCTTGGGCTCGTTGAGCCAACGCTCATGCACGATAGCGCGGCTACGCTCGTCCAGATGCGCGAGCGCCGCCGTGAGCGATTCACTTTGGTGGGTCTGCCAATCGCGCGATTCGATTTCCTCGGCCGGATTCAGGCGCTGGTCCCTAAGGTAAGCCGCCGGCGCGCGTACGATGTCGTCGTCTTCGCCCGTCTCCACCCCCGGGTCGAAGCTCACTTCCTGGCCTGAGAGCCGCGATTCCATCTCTTGCACGGTCTCGGGCTTGACACCAAGGTCATGGGCCACGGCGTCGAGTTCGGCGCGGTTCAACCAACCGAGGCGCTTTTTGGCGCCGCGCAAATTGAAGAACAGCTTGCGCTGCGCCTTGGTCGTGGCGACTTTGACGATGCGCCAGTTGCGCAGAATGAACTCATGGATTTCGGCGCGGATCCAGTGTACGGCAAAAGAAACCAGGCGCACCCCGACTGCCGGGTCGAAACGTTTGACCGCCTTCATCAGGCCGATGTTGCCTTCCTGGATCAGATCGGTAAGCGGTAGGCCATAACCCTTATAACCGCGTGCGATGTGGACCACGAACCGTAGATGCGACAGGACCAACCCACGTGCGGCTTCGAGATCGTTGTGGTCACGGTAGCGGCGCGCCAGTTGATACTCCTCCTCGGCGCTAAGCGTCGGAAGGCGATTGACCGCCTGAATATAATGCTCCTCGCTGCCGACTTTAAGCGGCAATGTATTGAGTTCGGATCGCACCAACGCGTTGGTCATTTCCATTTCGCCTTCCCTTTGGTCGTGGCCGATGAACGCTTTCTTTCCAGATCGACTCTCACGATGGTTGCCATTTTACCATTGCTTCGTTTTCTTCGAGGGCATAAGTCATGCAAAGTTCCCGGATAAAAGACACTTTCTTCCCCGCCCGTGGGTAGCATAAGGCGGTTTATCGAAGCTGCCGATAACGCGTCATTGTTAGAGCCAGAACCGCTTGCTTTGGTTATCTATTATTAACTGGGGGCAGCGGATAATAATTCAAGGGCATTGAGCAGAAGGCGGTCAACTCGCCGCATTGCTACATCCGGGCTACTGAGGGAGGCGCGCTAGCGTGGCTCGATCGCGCTCAAGTGCCAGCCCACAGCCAGCCGCGAGCCGACCAAGCCCAAAAACGCCCCGCAACCGAGCAGGGTGAGTCCACCGGAGAAGCCGATTCCGGTCAGCTCAAAGCGACTGCCGTAGAGGCTCGCCAAGTGGCTGGCCGGACCGGTCAGCAACAATCGGCCCGTTTCCACCAACAGACAGGCGAGCAGCCCGCCCGCGAGCCCGTGCCATAGGCCCGAGTAGAGGAAAGGACGGCGAACGAAGGCATCGGTGGCGCCGATCAGTTTGACGATAACGATTTCATCGCGGCGGTTTTCAATATCGAGCCGGATGGTGTTGCCCACCACCAATATGACCGTAATACCGAGCAGTGCGGCCACGACCCATGTGCCACGCTCGAACAAATAAAGGATGGCGTGTAGGCGCTGCAGCCAATCTCGATCCAGGCGGATGCGCGCAACGCTCGGTAAGGCGGCCAACTCGTCGATGAGTGAGTCCACCTGCGCGGGGGTCAGCGCGCCACTCGGCTCCACCTCAATGACAGGCGGCAATGGATTGCTTGGCAGCAGTGCTAACACTTGGCGGAAGCCCGAGAGTTCGCGAAGCTCCGCCAAGCCTTGCTCCGGGGTGATGATCCGCACGTGAACAACGCCTTTGCGAGCACCAATCTGCTGCGCGAGCCGCGTTACCTGCTCGGCATTTAAATCACGCCTGAGAAACAACGAGGCGTGTGGTTGCCCTTGCCAGCCACTGGCCAATGTCTGGATATTATCCAACAGCACCAGAAATGCAGCCGGTAATGCGAGCGCGATGCCGATCACGCCAGCCGTCATCAGACTCGGTATTCGGTTGCGGGTAAACGCTCCCAGCGAGCCCAACAGAGCCCGCACGTGCTGGGCGAGCCAGACTTTGAGAAACCGGCGGCGGCCATGCGACTGATGTGGCTTCATCGGCGCTTCAAGTCTCCCGGCGCCGTTCCACACCGTCATCGATCAGCTTTCCATCGGCCAGGGTCAAGCGTCGATGTCCTAAGCGGTTAATCAAAGTCACGTCGTGGCTGGCGATCATCATGGTGGCGCCAAGTTCGTTGAACTGCTCGAACAACCGCATGATCTCTCCCGAAAGCGCTGGATCGAGATTGCCCGTGGGCTCATCGGCCAAAAGGATGGGCGGGCGGGCAACCACCGCTCGCGCGATACCGACGCGTTGTTGTTCACCGCTGGAGAGCGTGACCGGATAGTGACGCTCTTTATCCAGCAATCCTACCTTATCGAGCGCGGCGCGAACGCGGCGGCCGATTTCTCGGTATGGCATGCCGGCGATGATCAGCGGCAGGGCCACATTATCGAACACCGGGCGGTCATAGAGCAGGCGGTGGTCTTGAAAAATCATCCCGATGCCGCGGCGCAGCAGCGGGATGCGCCGGCGTGGCAATCGCGCCAGGCTTACGTTGGCTACGAAAATCTGCCCTCGTGTCGGTCGCTCCAGCAGTGGAATCAGCCGCAGCAACGTGCTTTTGCCGGCGCCGGAGTGTCCGGTTACGAAAACCAGTTCACCGCGGTTGATATGCAGCGAGATGTTACGTAGGGCTTCCTTGCCACCAGGGTAGCGCTTGCCGACCCCATTCAATCGGATCATTCAGCTGCGCTCTCCTGCGCCGGCGCGGCGAGCAAGGCATCGACGAACTCCTCAGCGGTGAATGGGCGCAGGTCCTCGATCTGTTCGCCCACGCCGATGCACCGAATGGGTAGACCGAGCTGTTGGGCAATGGCAAAAATCACACCGCCCTTAGCGGTGCCGTCAAGTTTGGTAAGGGCGATGCCGGTCACCCCCACCGCCGCATGGAACTGGCGGGCCTGGGCCAGTGCATTCTGGCCGGTGCTGGCGTCTACGACCAGTAACACCTCGTGGGGTGCGGCAGCATCCTGTTTGCTCAGGACGCGTTTTATTTTTCTGAGCTCCTCCATGAGGTTGCTCTGCGTGTGCAGGCGTCCGGCGGTGTCGGCGATCAATACGCCGATGCCCCGGGCCAGCGCGGCCTGGTGGGCGTCATAGATCACCGAGGCGGCATCCGCGCCGGTGGGTTGGGCAATTACCGGAATGCCGCCGCGCTCGCCCCAGATCTTGAGCTGCTCGACGGCGGCCGCTCGGAACGTATCGCCGGCGGCGAACATCACCTCGTAGCCATTATCCTGCAGACGCCGCCCCAGCTTGCCGATGGTCGTGGTCTTGCCTACGCCGTTGACACCGACGGTGAGTATCACGTAGGGCCGGGTGTTGATGGCCAGCGGCTGTGTGCACGGTGCCAGGATCGCGATCATATCGTCGCGCAAGGCATTTTGCAGGGCCGCCGCATCGGCGAGTTGATTGCGCTTTAGCCGCTCGGTGAGGTTATCGATGATGCGTTGGGTCGCCTCGACACCGACGTCGGCCATAAGCAGCAGCGTTTCCAACTCCTCGAGCAATTCCTCGTTGATCGCTTTGCGGCCGAGAAACAGCGCCGAAAACCCGCTGCCGGTCTTGCGCAGCCCCGAGTGCAAACGGGTGAGCCAGCCGCCGGTGCGCGGCGTGCCTTCATCCTGAACCGTACGGCTCGGTTCAGCCGGCTCGCTCGCCTCGGCTGCCTCGCTGCACTCCAGCATCGGCTCGGCGCTTTCGGCTGATTCGGCGCTACGAGCTTTCCTGTGCTTCTTACGACGAAAACTCAGCATGGAACTCAACATCAATGGTTGCCCACAAAGAGAATGGTATCCTACCACTCCTTTTGGGGTGCCGGAGGGGAAGAAGGCGAGTGATCATGACCAGAACGGCCATTGTTATGCTACTAATAGGTCTGCTGTTATGCAGCAGCGTGCACGCAAGTGACGACGACTCCGCACCCCGTGCTGAGCAATGGCCGGTTAGCGAGTACCGGCTCGACAATGGAATGCGCGTCATCGTTCGGGAAGATCATCGGGCGCCAGTGGTTGTCTCGCAAGTATGGTACCGCGTGGGTTCGAGCTACGAACGGCTTGGCCACACGGGTATCTCGCATCTGCTCGAGCATATGATGTTCAAAGGCACCGCGAAACACCCGCCCGGGGAATTGCTGCGCATAATCGCCCGCAACGGAGGACGCCAAAACGCTTTCACCGGGCGGGATTTTACGGTTTATTTTCAGCAACTGGCGGCGGATCGGCTCGAGATCGCCTTTCGGCTCGAGGCCGACCGGATGCAGAATCTGATTTTGGATGCGCAAGAGCTGGCCAAAGAGCGCCAGGTAGTCATGGAAGAGCGGCGCATGCGCGTCACGGATCAGCCTAGAAGCCGCTTCGGCGAGCACTTCAACACCATTGCTTATCCGGCAAGCCCTTATGCGTGGCCCGGCCTCGGCTGGCAAGCCGACCTCGAGGCCATCACCCTAGAGGATCTGCGCGGCTGGTACGCCCGCTGGTACGCCCCGGGGAATGCCCTGCTGGTGGTCGTCGGTGATGTGCAGCCGGAGCAAGTGTTACGCCTCGCCAAAGCGGCTTTCGGCAAAGTGCCGGCGCGCGCCACGGCGCATCCGCACCGCGCAGATTATCTGCAGGCGCCAGGTGAGCGCCGCCTCGTCATGCACAGCGAGGATGCCAAAGTGCCCTATGTACTACTGGGCTATCAGGTGCCTTCGGTGGCGACGGCCCAGGCGCGCGACGAGATTTACGCGCTCATGGTGCTGGCGAGCATTCTCGATGGCGGCAAGGGGGCGAGGTTGTCCCAGGAGTTGGTGCGGGATCAGCGCGTTGCGGCCTCGGCCGGTGCTGGCTACAACGCGGTCGCGCGATTGAATTCGCTGTTCGTGCTTGATGCCGTGCCTAATAACAATACCGACAATGCCATCGACCCTCTGGTAAAGGCGCTGCGCGAGCAGGCACAGCGCCTGCAAAGTGAGCCGGTGGACACCGAGACGCTCGAGCGGGCGAAGAATCTGCTGCTTGCGGATCACCTTTATGAGCTCGACTCCATGTTCTACCAGGCCATGCAGATCGGCATGCTGGAAACGGCCGGGGTCGATTGGCGCATACTCCAGGTCTACCCCGCCAAAATCCGTGCGGTGAGCGCCGCGAACGTGCAGGCGGTTGCCCGCAAATACCTGATACCCAGTCGATTGACGGTAGGCATCCTGTTGCCGCAGACACCGCCCAATGACGACGTGCAGCCGGGCAACCAGGAGGAGCGGTCGTGAAGGCGCGATCCATTATGTTGGCGTTTTGCGGGTTGCTTGCGTTGCCTGCGGCGCGTGCGGCGATGCCGGAGATTCAACATTGGACCACGGCGAACGGTACTGCGGTGTATTTCGTTGCGACCTCCGTACTGCCGATTGTGGATCTGAGTTTGGTCTTCGACGCCGGTGCCGCGCGCGATGGGGATAAACCGGGTCTTGCGGCGCTCACCAGCCGGCTGCTCACGGATGGCACCAAAGAGCTCGACGCCGGAGCGATTGCACGGCGCTTCGAGCGCTACGGCGCGCGGGTGACCACGGACAACAGCCGTGATACGGCCCGGATCACGGCGCGGAGTCTGAGTGCGCCGGAGAATTTGCAGCCCACACTCGATCACCTCGTCGAGGTGCTCGGTAATCCGGTTTTTCCCGCTGCGGCGCTCGAACGACGCCGCGCACAGGCGCTGGTCAGCCTGCGCCAGGCGCAGCAGAGCCCGGGCCGCGTTGCCGAGCGCGCTTTCGCTCAGGCGCTTTTCGGTGATCACCCCTACGCTAATCTGCCGCAAGGCAGCATCAGCGGCATGCAAGCGATCACCCGGGATGATGTCCTGGCCTTCCACGATCGCTACTATGTGGCCGCCAATGCGATCATCGCGATAGTCGGCGATCTGCGACGCCCGCAAGCCGAATCTATCGCTACGCGACTGGCGCAGGCGCTCAAGCGGGGTTCGGCCGCGCCGGCATTGCCGCCCGTGCCGGATCTAAAAAAGGCCAAGCTCGTCCGTCGCCCGTTCGATTCCTCCCAGACGCATATTCTAATCGGCGCACCGGCGATCTCCCGCAGCAACCCCGAGTTCATACCGCTCTATGTCGCTAACCACGTGCTCGGCGGCAGCGGCCTGGTTTCGTTGCTCGCCGACGAGATGCGGGAGCGACGCGGTCTCTCCTATAGCACTTCCAGCACCCTGATAACGGCCGCGCAGCGGGGCTGGTTCGAGCTCGCGAGCTCGGTGCGCAATGACAAGCTCGACGAGAGCTTGCGGGTATTGCGCAATACCCTCCAGCGCTACGCGGCTTCCGGCCCGACTCGGCAGCGACTGGAGGCGGCGAAGCGTAACATCACCGGCAGTTTCCCGCTGCGACTGGACAGCAACCAGGACATTCTGTCCCATATGGTTATGATCGGCTTCTACCGACTGCCCTTGGATCATTTGCAAACCTTCCGGCAGCGAGTGGAAGCCGTAGCGCAGCCGCAAGCGCAGCAGGCGTTCCAGGGGCATGTCGACCCCTCGCAAATGGTCACGGTGCTGGTGGGGCCGAAAGCGGTGATCGATGATGTATCGATCGATTGACGAACATGCCAGGGCAAAACCAGCTGCGTATCATTGGTGGGCGATGGCGTCGTCGCTGGCTGCGTTTTACTGGGATCGCGGAGCTGCGACCGACTCCTGATGCGGTGCGCGAGACGCTCTTCAACTGGCTGCAATCCTCCATAGAAGGTGCCCGCTGTTTGGATCTGTTCGCCGGCAGCGGCGCCTTGGGACTGGAAGCCGTCTCGCGCGGGGCGCGTCAAGCCGTGCTCGTAGAGCGCTCGCAAGTCGTGGTCCGATCCTTGTTGGCGAACGTGGATCGATTGCAGGCGGGCAGTACGGTGCGAGTAATCCACACCGAAGCACAACGGTTCCTGGCCGGTAAGCCAGAGCCTTTCGATCTGGTGTTCCTTGATCCTCCGTTCAAAGCCATGCTTGCTGAACGGGTCTGTCGGCAGCTTGACTCGGGCGGGTGGCTTACCGATGGTGCCTTGATCTATCTGGAAATGGATAGCCATCGCTCATTGGGTGCCTTGCCAAGCGGCTGGCGGCCGCTGCGTGCCGGAGTCACTGGAGCGGTGTGCTATCGTCTGCTGCGATACGAAGCGGCGACGCTCGCCGGGGATGGTTAAGACAATGGGCATTGTTGCGGTCTACCCAGGGACGTTCGATCCCATCACCAATGGCCACAGTGATCTGATCGAGCGGGCCGCCAGCCTGTTCGATCGGATTATCGTCGCTATTTCGGGCGCGCCCGGGGCGGCGAAACAACCGGCATTCAGCCTTGCAGAGCGAGTGGCCATGGCCAAAGAGGCGCTCGCTTGGCACGACAACGTCGAGGTGGCGGCGTTCGAATCGCTGCTGGTGGACTATGTGATCGAACGTAAGGCCAATGTCATTTTGCGCGGCTTGCGGGCCGTCTCGGATTTTGAGCACGAATTTCAACTGGCCGGCATGAACCGACAGCTTGCTCCAAGTGTCGAAACGCTGTTTCTGACCCCTGCCGAACAATATGCTTACCTTTCCTCGACCCTGGTGCGCGAGGTGGCCACGCTTGGCGGCGATGTAAGCCGCTTTGTCCATCCCGTAGTGAAGGAGGCGCTGCGCCGGCGCCTCAAGCGCGATTAGCCGGTGCTTGGCGTTCGGCTCGCTGAAACGGCACAGAGCGGGTGATCATGATTCAAGCGCAGCAGCGGTGGTTGATCTTTGTTTTTATCAGCGCCGTTTTGATCTCCTCGGGCAGCCCGAGCGTGGCGGCCACCGGTCCGGGGCGGGCGGCCGTGGCGAGTGCACACCCCTTGGCGACCCAAGCCGCGCTCGAAGTGTTGGGTAAGGGCGGCAACGCCTTTGACGCTGCGGTTGCGGCGAGTGCCGCGCTGGCCGTGGTGGAGCCGGCCAGTTCGGGCCTAGGAGGCGGCGGTTTCTGGCTGCTGCACATTGCCGCCGGCGGGCGCGATATTATGGTGGACGGCCGCGAACGCGCCCCGTTGGCCGCTACTCGGAACATGTACCTGGGCTCTGATGGGAAGGCCGAGGCTCGCCTGTCCCTGGATGGCCCCCTGGCGGCCGCGATCCCGGGTGAACCGGCGGCATTGGTCCATATCGCCGAGCGCTACGGTCGATTACCGCTCACCGAGAGCCTGCGGCCAGCGATTCGCTATGCACGGCAAGGTTTTGCGGTCGACGCCCATTATCACCGGCTCGTGCAGTTGCGCCGATCGGTGCTCGAACGCTATCGAGCAACAGCCGCCATATTTTTGCAGGCTGGAGCCGTACCGAAGGCCGGCTGGGTGCTGCGTCAACCCGATCTCGCCGCCACGCTGGAGGCCATCGCCGAGGCCGGCCGAGCCGGTTTCTATGAGGGCGAGATCGCACGTCGTTTGGTCAGGGCGGTACGCGCAGCCGGTGGGATCTGGTCGCTCGAGGACCTCAGGCAGTATCGGGTAGTCGAGCGTGAGCCGACCCGCCTACGTTATCGTGGGCTGAACGTCGTCACCACGGCGCTGCCCTCGGCCGGGGGGTTGCAGCTTGCCATCATGCTCAACATTCTAGCGGGCTACGACCTCGGCTCGCTCGACAAGGCCCACCGCATCCACTTGGTGGTGGAGGCCATGCGCCGCTCCTATCGGGCGCGGGCCCACTATCTTGGTGATCCTGACTTTGTCGCCGTCCCGCGCCGACGCCTGGCCTCGGTGGCCTACGCCGCGGCATTGCGACAGGGGATCGAGCTGAACCATGCCACGCGCAGCGCCGCGCTCGGTGAGCTCGGCGACCCGCCGGGTAAAGGTGCGGACACCACCCATTTCTCCATAATCGATGCTGCGGGTAATCGGGTAGCGGCCACGCTGTCGATCAATTATCCGTTCGGCAGCGGCTTTGTAGCCGCCGGCACCGGAGTCGTGCTCAATGATGAAATGGATGACTTTGCCACCCAACCCGGCGAGCCGAACGTTTATGGTTTGGTCGGGGGAGAGGCCAACGCCATTGCACCCGGCAAGCGGCCTTTGTCCAGTATGAGCCCGGCGTTCGTCGAGACCCCGCAGCGGATCGGCTTGCTGGGTACGCCCGGGGGCAGCCGTATCGTGAGTATGGTGCTGCTGGGCATTTTGGAGTTCGCCGACGGACAGCCGCCAACCGTTTGGGTTTCGCGGGCGCGTTACCATCACCAGTATTTGCCCGATGCCATCCAATACGAGCCGGCGGCGTTCGGTGCCCGGCTGCGCGAGCGGCTCGCGGGCATGGGGCATCGCTTCGCGCCACTCACGCAGGACTACGGCAACATGCAAGCCATTCTCTGGGAGCGCCGCGGCAACAGGCTGCGGGCGGTTTCGGATCCGCGTGGCAACGGCTCGGCTCGGGTGACGAGCTGGCCCGCGACGGTCAGACCAGGCGATTGATCGATCCTGCTGAAAACACTTTGACCGCGCATCCTTGCGCCAAGACTGCCAATGCGAGGAGTGGTTTCGCGTCGAGCCGATCAGACGCACACAAAAGCCCCGCCCGCTGGCGGGGCTTTTGTCCGGTATTATATTGGCCGGTTTGGGTCGATTCGGTTACATCATACCCATATCGCCCATGCCACCCATGCCGCCGGCGCCGGCACCCATACCCTCTTTCTCCTCCTTCGGGTGCTCGGCCACCATGGCCTCGGTGGTGATCATGAGCCCGGCGATCGAAGCGGCGTTCTGTAGAGCCGAACGGGTCACCTTGGTCGGGTCGAGGATGCCCATGGAGACCAGATCACCGTATTCCCCGGTCTGCACGTTATAGCCATAATTGCCCTCGCCCTCGCGCACCTTGTTGACGACGACAGCGGCATCCTCGCCAGCATTGGCGACCAGGATGCGCAGCGGCTCCTCGATGGCGCGACGAACGATACCGATGCCGACCTCTTGGTCGTGATTGTCGCCCTTTAGTCCATCAAGACCCTTCTGCACCCGAATCAGGGCCACGCCACCACCGGGGACGATGCCCTCTTCGACCGCGGCGCGGGTCGCGTGCAGAGCATCCTCGACGCGGGCCTTTTTCTCCTTCATCTCAACCTCGGTGGCGGCACCGACCTTGATGACCGCAACGCCGCCGGCGAGCTTGGCCACGCGCTCCTGCAGCTTCTCGCGATCGTAGTCGGAGGTGGCCTCCTCGATCTGCTTGCGGATCTGCTCGACCCGGCCCTTGATGTCCTCATTGCGCCCGCTGCCACCGACGATGGTGGTGTTCTCCTTGGTGACGTTGACCTTCTTGGCACTGCCGAGGTCGTCCAAGCTCGCTTTCTCCAGCGTCAGGCCGATCTCCTCGGAGATCACGTTGCCGCCGGTAAGCACGGCGATGTCCTGAAGCATGGCCTTGCGCCGATCGCCGAAGCCGGGGGCCTTCACGGCCGCCACCTTGACGATGCCGCGGATGGTGTTGACCACCAGTGTCGCCAGGGCCTCGCCTTCGACGTCCTCGGATACGATCAACAACGGCCGGCTGCTCTTGGCTACGCTCTCCAGCAGCGGCAGGAGCTCCCTGATGTTGGAAATCTTCTTGTCACAGAGCAGAATAAAAGGATCGTCGAGCTCTGCGGACATGTTCTGCTGGTTGGTGATGAAATAAGGGCTGAGATAGCCCCGGTCGAACTGCATGCCCTCGACCACTTCGAGCTCGTTTTCGAGCCCGGAGCCTTCCTCGACCGTGATCACCCCCTCCTTGCCGACCTTTTTCATAGCATCGGCGATGATCTCGCCGATGGCGGATTCGGCATTGGCGGAGATGGTGCCTACCTGAGCGATGGACAGATCGGACTCGCAAGGCTTGGAGAGCTTCTTCAGCTCTTTGACCGCTTCATCGACGGCCTTGCTGATCCCGCGTTTGAGGTCCATCGGGTTCATGCCGGCGGCGACCGCCTTCATGCCCTCGCGCAGGATGGCCTGAGCCAGCACGGTGGCGGTGGTGGTGCCGTCACCTGCTTTGTCGGAGGTTTGCGAGGCCACCTCTTTGACCATTTGCGCGCCCATGTTTTCGAACTTGTCCTTGAGCTCGATCTCCTTGGCGACAGAAACGCCGTCCTTGGTCATCGTCGGAGAGCCAAAGCTTTTCTCCAGCACGACATTGCGCCCGCGCGGGCCGAGTGTCACCTTGACCGCATTGGCCAGGATATTGACGCCCGCAATCATGCGGTGGCGCGCGTCGTCCGAGAAGCGTACATCTTTCGCTGCCATTGTCGGTTTCCCTCTCGAGAATCGGTCCGTTAACTGTTCTGGGAGCCTTTGTGACGTCTTGTTGGATCAGTCTTCGATCACGGCCATGACATCATCCTCGCGCATCACGAGAAGATCTTCATCGCCGATTTTGACCTCGGTACCGGCAAATTTGCCGAACAACACCTTGTCGCCGACCGTGACGTCCAGAGGCCGGATCTCGCCATTGTCGAGCTGCTTGCCGTTGCCGACGGCGATGATCTCACCGCGGATCGGCTTCTCGGCCGCAGTATCCGGGATAACGATACCCCCCGGCGAGGTCCGCTCCTCCTCCAAGCGCTTTATGACCACTCGGTCATGCAAAGGGCGTAGTTTCATCGGGCCATACTCCCTATTAAGATGTATCAATTCAGGATTTCCATAGTGATCGGCGGTTATTAGCACTCACCGATAGTGAGTGCTAATAATAATCACCTTGGCACGTCAGTCAATAGCCTGATGGCCAGCCGATCATCCGTTCTTGGCGTTGCCGGCGGTCTAGGGAATAGGGATGGCAGGGTCAAAATTCAACGCTTGATCGGCCAGCGCGCCGAAAATCGAGGGTGTAACGGTGGCGACAAACTGTCTTTTGGTGATTTCGACCTGTCCGGACGAGTCGTCTGCGCAAGCCATCGCGACGGCGTTGGTGGAGGGCAGCCATGCCGCCTGCGTCAATATCGTGCCCGGCTTGACCTCGGTCTATCGTTGGCAAGGCCGGGTTGAGCGAGACTCCGAGCTTTTGCTGCTAGCGAAGACGACAGCCGAAGCGTATCCTCGCGTGCAGGAGATTCTGCGCCGACTGAATCCGAACGAACTACCCGAGATCATAGCGCTCCCTGTTGAGCGGGGTTTGACCGACTACCTCAATTGGGTATCCCATCAAACGGCACAAAAGGGCTGACAAGCTGATGAGGCTGCGACTGATCGTTCGCCTTGTGTCGCTGCTCGTTTTATTCTCCATAGCCTGCGGCGCCGGCGCTGCATCGAGCGGACTATTCGGCGGCTTGTTTGGCGACGATGAGCCGGCACTACTGCCAGTGGAGCGCGCGTTTCCAATCAGCGCCGAGTTGGTCGCCCCGGATCGCATCGTCACTCGCTGGGATGTGCAGCCGGGTTATTATCTTTATCGCGATAAACTGGCTTTTGAGCTGGCAGGCACGGAAAACGCGATTCGACGCGCCCAGACTCCAGTGGGGGAATCCAAGGACGACCCCTACTTCGGTCGCCTGGAAGTTTATCATCATCCGGTCGAGGCCACGCTGCAGCTCGAGCATGCGGCGCAGCGTCCACTCGAGCTGGTGGTTCGCTATCAGGGCTGCGCCGATGCCGGGCTATGCTATCCCCCGCAGACGACCCGCTTGCGCCTCGCTCCCGCGAGCGCGAATCTCGGCGCCGATGCGGGGGGAACAGCTCGAGATGCGACCGCGCACACGAGTGCGACGGAGGCCGATTTGTTGTCGGCCGGGACGAATCAGCTGACGCGGATTTTGCAAGAGGGGCGGCCGCTCGCCATTCTCGCGACCTTTTTCGTGGCTGGCTTGTTGCTTGCGTTCACCGCCTGCCTGTACCCGATGATACCGATCCTCTCAGGGCTGATCGCCGGCGATCGCCACCGGCGCAAGGGAGCGCGCGCCTTCCTGCTCTCCCTGGTCTATGTCGAGAGTACGGCAGTAACCTATGCGATCGCCGGAGTCATCGCCGGTCTCACGGGGCAAGCAGTGCAAGCCGATCTACAAAGCCCCTGGTTTCTCGGCGCGTTCGCGGCCGTGTTCATCGCTTTGGCGTTATCGATGTTCGGGCTCTACCAGCTGCAACTGCCCAACCGCTGGCAGACGCGGCTTTTCGAAGCCTCGCGGCATCAGCGCGGTGGCACCGTAGTGGGCGTGGCCGCCATGGGTGCGCTCTCCGTGCTGATCGTCGGCGCTTGCTCCGGACCGGCGTTGATTGCGGCGCTGGTCTTCATCAGCAGCACCGGCGAGGCCTGGCTGGGCGGGCTCGCGCTGTTCGTACTCGCCAACGGTATGGGCGTGCCGCTATTGCTGATCGGCACGGCCGCCGGCAAGTGGCTGCCGCAGGCCGGGCACTGGATGGAGACGGTGCGCCGGATCTTCGGCGTCCTTTTTCTAGCGGTCGCGCTGTGGATGCTCGAGCGGGTGCTGCCGGCTGAGCTCAGCTTGGCGCTATGGGGTGTACTGCTGCTAGGCTGCGGTGTCTACCTGGGCGGCCTGGACCGGCTCACCGGCGAGGCGGGCGGCATGCAGCGGCTGCGCAAAACCGGGGGGCTGCTGCTGCTGCTCTGGGGCAGTGCGGCTCTGGTCGGCGCGGCCACCGGTGGTGGCGATTTGCGCCAACCGCTTCGCACGCTTGTCGCCGTGCCACCACCTTCGGTCAACGTGACTTCCACGCATAATTTTCGTCAAGTGAACAGCGTTCAGGAACTCGATGCCGCGTTGCAGCGGGCCAGTGCCGCAGGGCAGCCGGTGATACTGGATGTGTATGCGGATTGGTGTGTCTATTGCGTGGAGCTCGATGAGCGGACGTTCAGCGATCCTCGAGTCCAGCAATTGCTTTCCCGCGCGGTTAGGTTGCGCGCTGATGTCACCGCCATGAGCCCCACCCACAAGACGTTACTTCGACGCCTCGAGGTATTTCTGCCGCCGGCCGTCATGTTCTTCGGTCCAGACGGCCAGGAGCGTCGAGATTTGCGCGTGGTGGGCTTCCTCGAACCCGCCGCTTTTCTGCAGCGCGCACAGCTCGGTCTCTTTGGGAGCGCATCATGAAGCGAGGGCCGTTGTGGTGGTCGCTGATTGCCCTGATTGTCTTGCTGGTCGGCGTCACAGTAGGAATCGGCAGCCACACGTGGTATAGCAATCCCGAGGGGGGCCAGCGTCCGGCCTTCACGCTGCCGGCCATGAGCGGCGGCAAGCAAAGCATTACCGAGTGGGACGGCAAACTCGTAGTGCTCAATTTTTGGGCTACCTGGTGTGCACCCTGTCGTCGGGAGATTCCGCTTCTCATAGCACTGCAGCAACAATATGGGGAACGCGGCTTGCAAGTACTCGGAGTCGCCATTGACAGTCGAGCTGCGATTCGTGACTTCGC
>JAGFJL010000176.1 GCA_024102725.1 Nitrococcus mobilis | reverse complement strand
TGGCGCGCGGATCATCATCAGGGCCCGAGCCCCTCAACGAGGCTCACCAAAAGGCCGAATATAAGGATGCAGCCGAACCTTGCTGTTGGATCAAATCGTCATCTTGCAAATGGGGAGTCCATATAAGTTTCCTTAGAGGATGGATGTGCGTTGATCCGTTCTGGCTACGAGTGAAAGTAACAAGCGGTTGCTATACTGCGATATTCGATCATATGTCCATCGTTATGAAGGCGATGGTCGGCGTGCGTGGCTGTCTGAAGTGCAGGCTGTGCATCAGGTAATCGAGTGGCCGGGTTGTCTCTGAGCTCTTGAAATGGTTGAAGAATATGCGACGACTTGTCGATTTGGTTGCCGTCATCATCATCGTAGTGTTGGGGCTCAGCTTTGCCATGCTCAACACCGAGGTGACGCATCTAAATTATTATTTTGGTTCCATCCGCACGCCATTGTCGCTGTTGCTGATCGCGGTGTTGTTCGTGGGCGCTGTTTTGGGCGCACTATCCACCGTTGGTGTATTGCTGCGCCAACGGGCGGAAATTGCGCGGCTGCGTCGGCGCAGCAAGGTGGAGCATAAGGTGCTTAGTGAGCGCGGCAAGCTGCCGCTCGGTGGGAGGCCTTCGTAGATAACGTATGCCCGCTCAAACCTTGGCTTGATGGTCCCGGCATGGTTTTGTGCCCGGCGGAGATTTTATGCGCTTGTCCGAGCAGCGGAACGTCGGTCCTCTTGGGTGTGACGTAGGGCTTTTGTCGGGCTTGCTTGCGGTGCATAGGTTAAGCGGCGTGACAGGCGGGTTGATTTTTGCGTTAGAGTCCGTCTGTGGCTGTCCGCAACCCAGGGCACGGGTTTGAACAACGCGCGTAAACGCCGCGATAATTAAGCTTCCTTGAAGAGTCGGCAGGAAACCATACTTGCCTAGCGCCGATCGTACCCATCAATGTGATTTCGCTGAGCCGCGGATCGTCGTAGCACTCGACTTTGCCTCCGCCGGACAGGCTTTGGATCTGGTCGATCGGCTTGACCCAGCTCGGTGCCGCCTCAAGGTAGGTAAAGAGCTTTTCGTGCGTGCTGGTCCCGAGTTGGTCAAGCGCCTGGTCGATCGTGGCTATAGTGTTTTTCTCGACCTAAAATTTCACGATATCCCGAACACCGTGGCAGGCGCTTGCCGGGCTGCTGCCGATCTTGGGGTGTGGATGGTCAACGTACACGCCCTGGGTGGCAAGGAGATGCTGGAGGCCGCGCGGCGGGCAATCGACTCCGATAGCCAGCGCCCGCTGTTGATCGGGGTTACGATACTTACCAGCCATGATACTCAAAGCCTGGGTGAGATCGGCCTTCAGGGGGATCCGTTAGTCGCTGTAGGTCGGCTGGCAGAGCTGACGCAGCGTACGGGCTTGGACGGTATCGTCTGCTCGGCACAAGAGGCATCCGGGCTGCGGGTTCGGTTTGCCAAGGACTTTCGGCTGATTGTACCCGGTATCCGAGTGTTGGGCGCACAGGCTGACGATCAACGGCGGGTAGTAACGCCGGCCGCGGCCGTTGCAGCCGGCGCGGATTATCTGGTGGTAGGACGGCCGATTACGCAAGCGGCCGATCCACTTCAGGCATTGAGTGTGTTGGAGCAGGAGATGCGTTCGGTTCGCCGCCGTCTTGACTGATAAATAAAAAGTGGTACTATTTCACACTTACCTCCAAGGTGACGGGGGTGAAATGGAACTGAGATCCTTTTTTGATCTCTTGCCAAGGAATTGCATGGAGAGAGGCTGCTTATGAAAGCACTTCGCGTGATTACGCTTATCGGAGCGCTGGTTCTGATGCCTATCTTGGCCTTCGGGGCCAAGATCAATCTCAATAAGGCAGGTGTGCAAACGTTGCAGCAGCTGGATGGGATCGGCCCCTCCAAAGCCCAAGCGATTGTTGATTATCGTGAGCACAACGGCCGCTTTCAAGCGCTGACCGACTTAACGAAGGTACGTGGTATAGGCGAGCAGACTCTGGACGCCAATCGGGATCGGATTGCCGTGCAGTGAGTCGGCGCTCGTTGTCGTTTGACCAGGCCGCGTTATTGCGCGGCCTGTTCCTTATGCGCCAGGCATGGCGCGTAACGCCTTGACTGGCGCTGTCCCGGTTATACTGTGGTGGTGACGGGATGACTTGGGGGTGGAAGCCCCCTACGGGCACTGGTAGCGGGAACCGTTAGCTGAACAGCAAGGGTGTCCGCTGGTTGGCGACATTAGGATGGCCGGTTGACGGGCGCGGACTCAGGATCGGGATTCCTTCATCCGTTGCTGCCTTCGATAGCTCTCGCCCTCCATTTCAATAATGCTGGCGTGGTGTATCAACTGGTCAATGGCGGCGACCGTCATCACGGTATCCGGGAAGATCTGGTCCCAGGCGCTGAAGGGCTGGTTGGCAGTGATGATCAGGTTGGCGCTCTCGGAGCGGTGCCCGATGAACTCGAACAGCACCTGGGTTTCGGCATCGGTTTTCTTCACATAGCCGATACCGTCAATAAAATGACGAGCCGGTATTTATCGAACCGTGTCATGGCGGCCATCAGGTTGAGGTCATGTTTTGTCTGTTGCAGCCTCCGCGCCAGGGCGATGGCGGGGAACAGCTTGCAGCGGCCCCCTTGCTCGATCAGCCCCTGCCCAGCGCCGCCGCAACATGGGGCTTGCCGGTGTGCCGTTCGGGCCCACCAACACGACGTTGTCGGACCCCTCTCTGCCAACATGATTGTCGTCAGGTAGACTTTCGTTGTTCGGTGCCGAGGTGTTGCTGTTCTCGTTGAAAAAAGCACATGGTAAGGGATATAAGTTCCGGCATTCATTGTCAAAATAAATGGATGGTACTGAATAATCGGGCGAAGTGTCTGGCGACTCCATAGCTAATGCGTGGCTCAATCGCAAGCTTTGTCCGGAAAGATTTAGATTTTGCTCGATGATTCAGTTGAAAGCCGGAAGCTGGCTCGCCATCCATTCGACAGTAAATAACTTGCCTCCAACGCAGGAGGTTAGCGATGAAGGCGAAGTGGATAACAGCTCTGATGATTGCTATGTTCTCCGGTGCGCTTGCTATGAGCAGTGCGGCGAGCGCGGGTGGCGTGGGAAGCAGCGGCACCACTGAGCAGTGGACTGGTTTCAATAAACTGGACCAGAACGGCGATGGCCGCATTAGCCAGCAGGAGGCGGATGCCCAGCCGATGTTGGCTGAGCGTTTCAAGCGCCTTGACAAGAATAATGATGGTCATCTCGACCACGGTGAGTTCTCCCGATTCGAGGCTATGGAGCGCGGTAAGCACAGGGACGAAGGGAGGGTCTGGGGCTCAAATCTGCATGAGGGTGAGCACTGGTAACCTGCGGCCTTCGCGAAAGGGGCGCCTTGAGCGCCCTTTTTTTGGTGCGCCAGGCATGGCGCGCAGCGCCTTGATTGGCGCTATCCCCGAGCTGTGGTGGTGAGGGGATGACTTGGGGGTGGAAGTCCCCCACCGGCCTGACATGCCCTGAGCCGAAGACACTGAGCGGTGACCTTTTGCTCATATGCCAACGCCCGACTCCCATGCGCTTGGCCGGTGGCCTTGCGAGCGATGGCACAGAGAAAGCCCACCAGCTCCCGGGCCACTGCGGTGGTAACCTGCTGTTGGACCTTGCCTGCCTGCGGCTATGAGCTGACGGTAGCGTGCGCACAGGCGCTTTTGTGCCTGCCAAGCGATCGCCTGCACGGCGGGGCGAGGTGCGCTCGGCGCGCCGTTCGATGGTGCGCGTCTTGCGCGCCGGGAAGCGGTAGTTCCAGCCCGCCTCCACGAGCACTCGGCGCACATGCCCATTGCCCGTCTTGGTGATCGCACCCGGGCGCCGGCGCGAGCCACTGGAGTGCTCGCTGGGCACCAGCCCCAGATAAGCCATGAGCTGGCGCGGCGAGTCGAAGCGGGCTGATATCGCCAAACTCGGCGAGCACCGTCATCGCCGTCACCAGGCTCACCCCGCGCAGCGCCATCAGCGCCTCGACCACCGGGGGGGCGAGCGACCGGTCGGCCAACGCCAGGCGCATCGCCTCCTGCTCGGGCTCAGGTACCCATACCACGCTCAGCTCCCCAGCCCGATGCAGCCGTGCCCCAGCGCCACCACTTGGCGGTACAGGCCATAGCCGCACGGCCCTGCCTCGTAGCACACTTGCAGCGCCTCAGCCTTGGCACTTAGCCGCCCGAGCAGCTTGCTCACCGCCCTTGTCCGTGTGCGCGATGATCCCGTGATAGACCGGCTCCTCGTGCCCGGCATAAGCCACCGCCACAGCAATGGTGTCCTTGTGTACATCCAGACCTATGTATGCGATAGACTCGTTCATGACCTGCCCCCTTCGAGAGTGGCTCTGTGTGTGAAGGTGTTTTCGAGCCCCAACCATAACCCACGTCAGTCGAGGTCGGGGCAGGTCAATCCATGATGTCTACGCGCTATGTTCAATTATGCTCGTGGTGCAGGCGGAGAGATGTTTATTATTTCACGGTAGGCGATTTGCCTTCGCCTGCAAGGGAAAACAGCTTGGGAGAAAGCGAGCATGAGCAAAGCGATCCGTAAAGCAGTCTTTCCGGTGGCTGGTTTGGGTACCCGGTTTTTGCCTGCGACCAAGGCTAACCCGAAAGAGATGTTGCCCGTGGTGGATAAACCCCTGGTGCAGTATGCCGTCGAGGAGGCGATACGAGCGGGCATCGAGGTTCTTGTTTTCATCACTGGCCGTAACAAGCGCAGCATTCCGGACCACTTTGACAAAGCCTACGAGTTGGAATCCGAGCTTGAGGCGAAAGGGAAAGCCGAGCAGCTAAATACAGTACGCAATATCATTCCTTCCCATGTCACTCCGGTCTATATCCGTCAGACCGAAGCGCTCGGTCTAGGGCATGCGGTGCTCTGCGCTGAACCGGTGATCGGTGATGAGCCATTTGCCGTGATTCTCGCCGATGACCTTATCGATGACGCCGAGGGCAATGGCTGCCTTGCCCAGATGGTTGAGCAATACGCTGCCTCGGGTGCAAGTATTCTTGGCGTGCAGCGGGTGCCTGTGGAGCATACTGATCGATACGGCATCGTCGACGCCGCGGCGTGCTCGGCCCGCATGAGTCGCGTGCAAGGCCTGATAGAGAAACCGCAGCCGCAAGAGGCGCCATCCGATTTGGGTGTGGTGGGTCGCTATATACTCAACCCGAGAATATTCCAAAAACTTCGTCAAACAATCCCTGGATCGGGTGGTGAAATCCAGCTAACGGATGCCATTGCTGCCTTGATGGAGGATGAGGCGGTGCTCGCCTATGAATTCCGTGGAACGCGTTACGATTGTGGCGACAAATTGGGTTATCTCCAGGCGCAGATAGAATTTGGTCTCAAGCATGCTGAATTGGGCGATGCGTTTCGCGAATACCTGCTGAACCGTACACAATGATGTGCAGTTCGTATGGACTCTGCCGGCTGCTGTCGCTCGATGACGACGGGTCCGCCGCTTGTCGAAAAATAATGTCTGATTAAGGAATCTCTGATCAATCCACCTTCTCATCATTCCATAGAAAGCAAAAATAAATCAAAATCAATAAGTTGTATACATTACTTCGTCGATGTGACGAATAAATCAGATGCTCCTTAAGGGGTGTAGCCTCCGGATCGCATTGTCTGCGCCCGTAGATGTCGTTCAATGGCATCGGCTAGGGCTATCTTGAAACAACCCATTTCAATAAAAAGTTGCTTTAAATCAATTAAATAAATATTAAGGCATTTTATTTGCAAGGTATTTTTGTGAGAACCGCAAACGGGTTCACCATTCGGCAGCAAACACTTCCCTGTAAACAGGAGGTTGGCCATGAAGATGAAATGGATAACAGCAGCGATGATTGCGACGTTTTCCGGCGCGCTTGCCGTGGGTATGGCGGCGAGTGCCGGCGGAATGGGCAGTAGCCATAGTGGCGGATATGGAACCGGCTTTAACAAATTGGATGTTGACCAGGACGGACGCATCAGCCAACAGGAAGCGGCTGCGAACCCAACGTTGGCTGAGCGTTTCGAGCGTCTCGACCAGAATGGTAACGAGCAGCTCGACCACGGCGAGTTCTCCCGATTCGAGACCATGGAACGTGGTAGCGGCGGGGCCATGAAGGGTACCGGCGAGACCATGGAGCATGGTGGTAGCGGCGGAACCATGAATCAAGAGAAAGGCGGCGGGTGGTAATGCCTGTTGTGTTCGTGATAAGGGGCGCCTTGCAGGTGCCCCTCTTCATGTAGACATCATCTTAAGCGCGCGGTGCGCGTGTCGGCCTGGCAGCCGCTGAGCACGAGTATTGGGGGATCCACGGAGAATCGAAACGGTGCAGCCCGCCGCAGGACACTAAGGCCGAGGATATTGCGTGTATTGCCCGGGAATACCGCGGCCTCGACGTCGCTGAGCAGACAATCCTGGCCGATCATCACTGATGAGATACGGTAGACTGGGACGGTGATTTGACCGCCATCGGCCAGAGTCCCGATCAGATGCTTGACGTATTCGGCTTGATCGTTGGCTTTGAGCGAGTTCAAGGCCGCCTGATTAATAGCCATGTAGCTTGCCCCCGTGTCCACGAGAAAGTCCCCCGTGCCCCAGCCTGCAATGCTTACCGGAACATAATAGGTCGCAGCTCCCTTATCATGCATGGGTACTGTCATCTGGTCATCGGCCAGCACCGGTATCGGCAGTATCGTCACGCAATAAAACCCAATTATTCTAATAAGATACCATATTGACCCCACGTCACACCCCTCCCCTCTGGAGTCTCGCTCCGCATATGCGATACGACCCGTTCGGGTGTCGGTTGAATTATCGCAGCGATAGCATAGATCCTCGCCGATCGCTGAGGGCGGGATCACGTACGCGTCCGATACCCGTTGCGTTGGCCATTGGTTTTGATGCAATAGCTTGGCCGTGCTGAGCCCTTTTCAGCGCCTATGAACCGATGCTGTATCCCGCGCGCTTTGCCCGACCCACATGTCTTGCCGACTCAAGGCCGGAAGGCGGCCGTTACGCGCAGAAGCCGGCGAGGGCAATAGCGCACGCATTTCGTTCATGTTGTGCTTCCAAAGGCATATGCCGATTGATCTTGTGCTGATGCGCCACCACGTCGGGGTACGTCAAAACCCCTGCTTGGATTGTGGGCGAGCAACGACTATAACGATTATCTAAGTATCTAAGCTTGAATTATCGAATCAATGAAATCGAACCCGTATAGAGTACCATGCGGCCATGAAAGGGTAATCGGCAATGGGACGCAGTGCCGTTGACAGCGGCGCTGAGTAAGCTCTGCGGGTGATTCCCGATGCAAAACCCTGGAGCGAAAAATATGGGGCCGTGCCGAATGCCTCGGCTGCGGTGTAGGCAACACCAATCGAAGCCGCCTCATAGCAAAGTCGCCCACTTCGGTTTGCCCGTAGCGGTTATACGCGGACGAGCCGAGATGTGATGAATTGTTTGAGCAACGGATGTTTTGCGATAACGCCCGAATTATAGGGCAAGCGCCTACTTGCAGCTTCAGAATTAAGGGGAGGAGAGGATCGATTATGAGTAGTGAAGAAGCGCACACTAACGATCTTGCGGCCGCGCGCAAGGCGGTAGAGGAGGGGCAGCAGCAGGTAAAAAAGCTTACCGAGGATCTCGGGGAGGCTATGGCGGTCAACGATAACAAGCAAGCCGGTAAGATCTTCCGCGAGCGTCAGAAAGCGCGGCGCGAACTTGATCGTCTGGAAGAGGCGCTGCGAGCGCTGGAGGAGGGGCAGAGTCATCAAGCGTAGCCCATTTCTAGCGCTTGCGGCGTTGCCTAGCGGGCGGTGCGGGTAGAAGAATACTCTTAAGCCTTACGGTAAAAGGTGGTAGCGGGGGTGACGAGCGCTGAGAGTGGGGCCGCGCCAGCCAAGGAGTGCTGGCGCGGAGCTTGGATCGACCATCCCGGCAGTGGCGGGCCTGTGCAGTGGTTGTCGGCAAGCTGCGGCATGTTATTGGCTTCCGTGGCTACTTCACCACGCCACAAGCAAGGCGAGGGCCTCCGCCACCAAGCTTCTGCGGTTCGTCCGCGTAGTTGTCTCCACCATCGTGAATCATAAGTGACCGCTTGTGCAGATCGCTCACCTTGAGCCGGGGTGCCAATACGGGCTGGTTGGATTTGCCTTGCGTATCGACATACAAGGCCGGAAGATCTCCGAGGTGTCCGCTTCCATACGGGCCGGCATGGTTGGCGGCGCCGTTCGGAGCATAATGCCCTCCCGCGGCCAAACCGGGCACCGTCTTGCCGTCCTTTTTCGCCACGCCGCAAGCAGCATTTTGGTGCACATGGAATCCATGTAATCCCGGGGTCAGGCCGCTCAGATCCGGCGTAAAGAGTGTGCCATGCTTGGTATCTTCGGCTTTAATGGTCCCAATTTTCTCGCCGATCCCTGTTTTTTGTAAAAGCCGCATGGTCACGGTCGTTTCTTCGGCATTTGCGTAACCGGCACCGACGAGGGCGGCGAGGGCGATGATCGCTGTTCTTGGCATGAGTTCAACTCCTATGCGCTCTGCGCGGTAACGCCGGCAACAACAGTTGCTGAGCATTGCTGCGCGGCTTCTCTGCACTCGATAAGCCAACTAATCTAGGGTAATCCTTATATGGACTCCCCATTTGCAAGATGACGATTTGATCCAACAGCAAGGTTCGGCTGCATCCTTATATTCGGCCTTTTGGTGAGCCTCGTTGAGGGGCTCGGGCCCTGATGATGATCCGCGCGCCA
>JAGFJL010000183.1 GCA_024102725.1 Nitrococcus mobilis | reverse complement strand
GTTGAACTAAACCGCTGACGCGGTAGGTCCGCTCTCAGCTGTTTGTCATTAATCTGGCTCGTCACCACGCGTCGCTGCGCTGCGGCGCATCCCAAGCATGTTTTCCCACATGGTCGATTCTGAAACCGGGAATGTTCCCGGCTTTTCAGGAGACGATCATGTCTGCCTTACGTGAGCGGATGGACCAGGCGATGGTGCTGCGCGGCTTCTCAACGCGCACGCGTGAGAGCTACCTGCGCTGCGTGACGGCGCTGGCCCGTCATTACCATCGTTCGCCCGACCAACTCGACCGGGCGCAGATCGAGGCCTACCTGCTGCACCTGATCGAGGAGCGCAAGCTTGCCTACGCCTCGGTCAATCAGGCCAACTGTGCGATCCGCTTCCTGTTTCACCGGGTGCTCGGGCAGGACGCAGCGTTGTTCGAGTTGCCGATGGCGCGGGTACCCAAGCGCCTTCCGCAGATCCTCAGTCGCGAGCAAATTATTCGGCTGCTGGCGGCGACCCGCAACGAGCGCGATCGCACTGCACTGATGACGGCATATGCGGCGGGGCTGCGTGTGTCCGAGCTGTGCGCACTGGAGCTGGGTGACATCGAGAGCGCGCCCGATCGCATGTGCCTGAAGGTGCGTGCGGCCAAGGGTGGCAAGGAGCGTTACAGCCTGCTCAGCGCCCGGCTGCTTGAGGTGCTTCGAAGCTACTGGCGGCGCTACCGGCCGCAGCGCTGGCTGTTCGAGAATGCCAGCGGTGATGGTCCGATCTGCGTGCAAACGGCCCAGCGGGTGTATTGGCGTGCCCGCGATCGGGCCGGTATCGCCCCGTTGGGGGGCATCCACACGCTGCGCCATGCCTTCGCCACCCATCTGATCGAAGCGGGCGTCGATGTGCACACCGTGCAGTGCCTGCTCGGCCACGGCCACCTCTCGACCACCCTGCGCTACGTGCATCTGGCCCGCGCGCACCTGACCGGCACCAACTCGCCACTGGATCTGCTCGAACTGCCGCACTGAGGTGGTGGCCGGCCCCGGCCTGGCCGAGGTGCTCGCGCGTTTCGGGCCACACTATCT
Source organism: Nitrococcus mobilis (assembly GCA_024102725.1). GTDB lineage: Bacteria > Pseudomonadota > Gammaproteobacteria > Nitrococcales > Nitrococcaceae > Nitrococcus > Nitrococcus mobilis_A. The sequence continues at coordinate 1,421 of JAGFJL010000183.1, read as the reverse complement.
TGCCGAGCACGTCCTGAGCCACACCCAGGCGAAGGTGTGGCGGGCCATTGGCGCCTGCCGTACCGCGGCGCTGGGCGGGCAACTGGAGCGCTGCGCCTGCTGCGGGGCGATGCGCCACCGCTATCACTCGTGCCGCAACCGCCATTGTCCGCAATGCCAGCACCGTGCCAAGGAAGCCTGGTTGGCCGCGCGGCGCCGTGAGCTGCTTCCGGTACCGTACTTCCATTTGGTGTTCACGCTGCCCCATGCCCTTCATGGCATCACGGCCCGCCACCCGCGCCTGATCTACGAGACGCTGTTTGCCGCCGCCGCGCACACGCTCACCGAGTTCGCCGCAGATCCGCGCCATCTGGGCGGCGAGGCCGCTTTCAGTCTCGTCTTGCACACCTGGCGTCAGGATCTGGGCCGACACGTCCATGTGCATGCCTTGGTGGCCGGTGGCGCACTCACGCCCGCAGGCCAGTGGGTCGCGCCGCGGCGTGGCTTTCTCTTCCCGGTCAAGGCGCTCTCACGCCTCTTTCGCGGCAAGTTCGTGGCGCGGCTGGCCGCTCAGACGCACGGCCTGGAAGCGCGAGCCTGGCGCGAACTGCACCAGCGCCTCTACGCCCATGACTGGGTGGTCTATGCCAAGCAGCCGCTGGGCGGCCCCGAGCAGGTACTCGACTATCTGGCCCGCTATACCCATCGGGTGGCGATCTGCAACGAACGCATCGTGGCCATCACCGAGCGCGACGTGTTGTTCCGCGTGCGAGCACGCGAACCCGGCACCGGAAGCCAGATCGTGCGCCTGCCTGGTACCGAGTTCATCACGCGCTTTCTTACCCACGTGCTGCCGACCGGCTTCAAGCGCATCCGTCACTATGGGTTACTCGCACCCACACGCAAGCGGCTGCGGCTCGCTGCCGCCCGTGCTGCACTCGATGCCCCGCCGCCTGATCCCCTGGTGCTCGAGACGGTGGCCGACTTCCTCAAACGCATCGACCGCCTTGCGGCGTTGCGCTGCCCCCATTGCGGCGGGCACTTCGTGATGCTGGGTGTGATCGCTCCGGTTCGATCCGAGCAACAAGCCCGGGGGCCGCCATGACCGGCGTAGCCACGTCGGTGCCGACGTTCCATCCGATCTACGGCCACGCCTTGCGTCGGGGGCGTGCTCGTGCCCATCGCACGAAACAGCCCCCCGGCCGCCTGACATGCGCCGCACCACCCCGGCCAACGGGGCCTGCGCGCCGAACATGCAGGCCGAACCGGCAGCTTGGGACGCCAGGAGAATATGCGAACCGCTTGCGCGCGGCCGTTGTCGGCCTACAATCCCCATAGTCACCGCCGTGCCGGCGGTTCAGTCCAACGAGGTTTATCCGCCGCAATGCCGCCGCGGCGCGATTCAAGCTGGGATCGGCGGCGGATAAACGCTATTCGTTAGG
>JAGFJL010000162.1 GCA_024102725.1 Nitrococcus mobilis | reverse complement strand
GATACACCGTATCCGGTACCCGACCGCCCAGCCGCTGGACGGTGTCCGCCACCGCCCGCAGCCCGACCGCCAAGCCCAGCCGTACGGTAGGAACGTTGTAGGAGTGCGCCAGCGCCGACCACAACGGCACCCTACCGTGATGCTTGCGGTCGTAATTGCGCGGCGTCCAAATCTGGCCGTTGGCATTTTGGAGGGTAACGGGCGTGTCCTGCAGCAAGCTGCCGAGACCGAAGCGTTGCGGTCGCTCCAGGGCCGTGAGATAGACCGCCGGTTTGATCAGCGAGCCGATCTGGCGGCGGGCGTCCAATGCCCGATTGAACCCGGCATAACGCAACTCACGTCCGCCCACGATGGCCTCTACTTCGCCATCCTCCACGGTAGCCACGATCACGGCTCCCTCGGTACCGGGCAACCAATGCCGAATCCGCTCGACCAACGCCTGCTCCGCGGCGTGCTGCACGGATGGCGCCAGCGTCGTGAAGATGAGCAGCCCCTCGGAGGTCAAATCCTCGTGGCGGTAGTCGCGGCGCAAATGGCGTTTGACCAAATCCATGAAGGCCGGGAACGCCGTGTTGCTGCTCGGTGGCCGAGGCACCACCCCGAGCGGTCGGCGCTTCGCCCGTTGGACTTCGGCAGGCGATGCAAAATCCTGCTCACGCATGGCATCGAGTACCCGGTTACGGCGCGCCCGCGCGCGCTCCGGGTACCGACGCGGGTTATAGTATGAAGGCCCTTTGACTAGCCCCACTAACAGCGCCTGCTGCTCGAGAGCAAGCTGGTCGAGTGGCTGGTCGAAATAGTATCGGCTGGCAAGACCAAAGCCATGCACCGCCCGGTTCCCGTCCTGGGCGAGATAAACTTCGTTGAGATAGGCCTGCAGGATCTCGCGCTTACTGTAGTGCAGCTCCAACAGAATCGCCATGACCGCTTCGTTGAGCTTGCGCCAGAGCGTGCGCTCGTTACTGAGAAAATAGTTTTTCACCAGTTGTTGGGTCAGCGTGCTGCCACCCTGTACCCACCGCCCGGCCCGGATGTCGGCTATGAGCGCACGGGCGATCCCGGGCAGCGAGATGCCGTGATGCTGTAAGAACCGGCGATCCTCGATGGCGATCAGCGCCTCCACCAGCGGCTGCGGCACCTGATCCAAGCGGATCAGAATGCGATCCTCGCGCCGGGCCGGATAGATGTTCGCGACGTGGGCCGGGTCCAGGCGGACCAGAGGCAAGGGCGTGCCGTCTCGAGCGTTGCGCACTCCCGCTACACGCTCGCCGTCGAAGCGCACGCGCAAAATTCGCGCAGGCTCCCCGCCGTCCCAGAATCGGAAAGCCCGGGTGTGGACTCGGAAGGAATCGCCCTGATGAACATACGAACCAGGCTGCTCTACACTCGCCGATTCGCGGTAGCCCGCGGCCCGCAACTCGACCAAAAAGTTCTCCGGACTCAGACGCTCGCCTGGGAACAGCTCGAGCGGACGGGCGAAAACTCGGGCCGGGATAGCCCAGCGCTTGCCTTCAAACTCGTTGACGATGCGATGATTCAACCAATACGTGTAGGCGGCCCCGCCGGCTACCAGAAGCAACAAGAGAAACAGAAACAAACGCCGCAGCGACCGCCCCGCCCGAGGCGGCTTTCGTTTGCGGTTAGGCTGCTGCTTGCGCCGACGCTTGGCCATGGCTTGAAAAGCTCGGATACAACGCCCGCGTCAACGACGGGGGCCGGAGGGATGCAACCGAGGGCGCACCCAATTCACCAGTGCACCGGCCATGCCGAGGGCGACGAAACCCGCCAGACTCCAAGCCGGAAGGGAAATTCCCAGCAGTCGATCCACCTGCGCGCATTCACCGGAGCCCTGTAGCACCATACGCATAGCCTCCCCGACTGAGAGCGTATCGAACAGGTAGTCCAGACCCGGCCCACACGCTGGGACCTGATCCGGGGGCAACGATTGAATCCAGACATGGCGTCCGGCCAGCCCACTTCCTACAGCCGCGATGGCGAGCAGCGCCACGGCATAAACGCGGGCACCGCACCGAGACGGTGCATGCAACCCGGCAATAAGGAAGGCGCCGCCCAATACAAAGAATCCAATGCGCTGGAATACGCACAGCGGACACGGTTCCATACCGTGTGCAAACTGCAGGTAGTAGGCCAGCACCAACAAAGCCGCGCAGGCTGCGGCGCCAACCAGATTCAGAGGCCGACGCCAACCGACTAATCTTTCGAGCATAATCTTCGTGACGTCGTCTGCTACAGGGAGTCTGGCCATATTACCAGAACTCAGCCCCAGACCCAGTTCCAACGGCCTGTCCAGAATCGACGAATTTCCACCTTCCATACGCTATAGTATGGATTCGAGCGGATCCAGCTTGCTAAGGGGTGTGAGCGCAACATCCGGCAAAATTAAGGAGCGACCTGATGCTGACTCTTTTATGGCTGGTCTTGTTCATAGGGTTGATCGGTATCCTCGCGTTCAACCGTGCCCCTTTATGGCTCAGCACGGCGGCAGTGGCCGCTTATTTGATCTTGATCAGCATAGCAGGGGATCACCCTTGGCTCTGGAATGTACCGCTTTGGGTAATCTTCTTGGGAATCGCCATTCCTCTCAATGCCCCTGTGTTGCGTCGTCTGATGCTCACCGAACGCCTGTTCACCCGGTTCCAAAACACGCTACCGAGTCTGTCGGATACCGAAACCGCAGCCTTGGAGGCCGGCACCGTCTGGTGGGACGCCGAGTTGTTTACCGGCCGACCCGACTGGAGAAAATTACTGGCCTATCCGCTATCCAAGCTATCCGAGGAAGAACGAGCCTTTCTCGATGGTCCGGTAGAGACGCTCTGCCGCATGGTAGACGAATGGGATGTTACCCATAACCGCTTGGATCTACCCCCGCAAGCCTGGCAATTCCTCAAAGAGCAAGGCTTCTTCGGGCTGATCATCCCGAAAGAATATGGCGGCAAGGGCTTCTCGGCACTGGCGCATTCCGAAATCACCATGAAACTCGCCAGCCACTGTAGTGATCTGGGCTCTACGGTCATGGTTCCCAATTCCTTGGGTCCGGCCGAACTGCTGATACGTTACGGAACCGAGCAACAGCGTGACCATTATCTTCCGCGACTGGCGCGAGGCGAGGAAATCCCCTGCTTTGCCCTGACCGGACCGGAAGCGGGCTCCGATGCCAGCGCCATCCCGGATAAGGGGATCGTTTGCAAGAGGAATTGGAACGGCGAGGAGATCGTCGGTCTGCGCCTGAACTGGGAAAAACGCTACATCACGCTTGGCCCGATCGCTACGCTGCTCGGCCTCGCCTTCAAAGCGTATGATCCGGATCACCTTTTGGGGGAACAAGAAGAGCTCGGCATTACCTTGGCCCTCATTCCTACTCACACGCCCGGCGTGGAAATCGGTCGACGGCATTGCCCTCTCAACGCGGCATTCATGAACGGTCCCAATCGAGGCCGTGACGTCTTCATCCCGCTGGGTTGGATCATTGGCGGGCCCGAGCGCATTGGCCAGGGTTGGGACATGCTTATGGACTGCTTGGCCGTCGGGCGTTCCATTTCGCTGCCATCCGGCGCAACCGCACTGGCTAAAAAAGCGACCCTTACAAGCGGCCGCTATAGCCGTATCCGCCGCCAATTCCAGTGCCCGATCGGTGAATTCGAAGGGGTTCAGGAGGCACTCGCGAGAATCGGCGGCAACACTTACGTGATGGATGCGGCGCGCAAATTGACCGCCAGCGCCATCGACCGGGGGGAAGAGCCGGCCGTTTTGTCCGCCGTGGTCAAATACCACCTGACCGAACGGATGCGCGCTTGCATCAATGATGCGATGGATATTCAAGGCGGCAAGGGTATTTGTCTAGGACCGAGCAACTATCTCGGCCGTGCCTACCAAACGGCACCGATCAGCATCACCGTAGAGGGCAGTAACATCTTGACCCGGAACATGATGATTTTCGGGCAGGGCGCGCTGCGCGCCCATCCCTATTTGCTCGCCGAGCTACTCGCGGCCCGCAATCCCGATCCCGAAGCCGGCCATACCGCATTCGACCGGTTGTTGGTCAAGCACGTCGGCTCCCTCGCGAGCAACGCCGCGCGGGCCTTCTTGTTGGGCATCAGCCGCGGTTGGCTTACCCCGGGAGCCGGGTCCATGCCAACAACGCGCCACTACTATCGACAGCTCAGCCGCATGGCGGCGGCTTTCGCCCTTACGGCCGATGTTTGCATATTCATTCTGGGCCGCTCGCTCAAACGCCGGGAACGCATCTCGGCCCGTCTCGGCGATCTGCTGAGTTACCTCTACTTAGCCTCAGCGACCCTGAAACGTTATGAAGATCAAGGCCGCCCACAAAGTGACCTGCCGCTGGTGCAATGGGGTGTGGAAGATGCTTTACACGTCATGCAGAGCCGACTGGATGAGATATTAAAGAATCTACCATCGCGCACCGCAGCGGGGCTGCTGCGGCTGCTGATCTTCCCCGGTGGCCGTTGGTATCGCCCCCCCGCAGACGCAATCGGCAGTCGCATCGCCCGCCTGCTGATGCAACCTGGTGAGGGTCTCGAGCGACTTGTGGCCGGCGTCTACCGCAGTACGGATCCGGAGAATGCAACCGGGCAGCTGGAGGATGCCTGGGCAAAGGTTATTGCAGCCGAAGGCATCGAACGTAAAGTCGCTGAGGCGCGACGCTTGGGGGAGCTGACACTGCATTGGCACGCAGATTTGATCGAAGCGGCTGGCAAGGCGGGGGTGATCAGCCCCACGGAAGCAGAAATACTGCGTCAGGCTGAGCAGGCACGTCAAAAGGTAATCCGGGTAGATGATTTCGATCCACAGGAGCTGATCCGCGCAACTGACTCGGAGCGGGCTCTGGCCTCAGAGCGCACGGATGAGTCCTCAACTGCTCGCGACGGCGAGATACTGTGATATTGCAAGACGGCCGGCCAACCAGGAAAGGTACTGATAATCGATTTATGATTTCGTCTTCGAGCCCCCTCCCTCGTAAATAACGACCCGATCGCGGCCGGTCCGTTTGGCATTATAAAGCGCTTGGTCGGCCCAATACATGAGATCGGTCGAGTCATCGATCTCGGGAAACGCGGCCACTCCCGCACTGAAGCTCGCCTGGAAAGTACCGTTCAAAGCAACCTGGCTGATCCGACCGAAGGCAATCCGAATTTCATCCAGCGTGCGTTTCCCATCTTCCGCGGTCGACTCGGGCATAATTACCGCAAACTCCTCTCCGCCATAACGTCCTACGTAATCCGAGCGCCGTAGTCGCCGCTTGAACAAACGCGCCAGCGTTTTGATCACACGATCCCCGGCCGGATGGCCATAAGTGTCGTTAACGGCCTTGAAATCATCAAGATCCACCATGGCAAAGGCCAGCGGTGTCTGGCGGCGGACAGCACGGGCGAGTTCCTTGCTGAGCTGTTCCTTGGTGCAGGTATGGTTGAGTAATCCGGTCAGATTGTCGGTGAGCATCAACGAACGCAACTTACGCCCACGTTCGGCGCGGATGCTCACGAAGCGAACCAGATAACTGGCATGGATCGGACCTGAGAGGAAATCATCGCCTCCCACGCCGATAGCGTCGAGTTGTTGATCCATGGCCGCTCGCGGCCCGAGAAACACGATCGGGATGCTGGTATGGACCGGGAATTGGCGAATGACCCGAGCCAACTCGGCGCCCGTGCACTCATCCAGATACATGGCCATGAGGATGACATCCGGGGAAAACTCCTGCAAGGTGGCCAGCACTTTCTCCGGCTGGCTCACCGCAGTGACCTCCAACCCCCCGTCTTCGAGTATCCCACGGTAATTGCTCGCCCGCGTTGCGCTCGGCTCGACCAGAAGCACGTGCAGGCGATCCGGCTCGCGCCGATGCGTCAGCAAATCGAGCTCCATTACCAAGTCATGGGGATCAATAGGGGGAATGAGATAAGACGCCACCCCGGCGCGTACCGCATTGAGCCGAGTCTGAAAGTCGTTGTGATGGCTGACACCAAGCACCGGCAGCAAGCGCCCGGCTGAGTCCCGCACTTGAACCAGTAACCGTGTGAGCGCTTCGGCACTGCCCGGTGCGTCCAGATCCATGATAATCGCGTTGGCCGGATAATCGAGCAAAGCCGCAATCATGCCATCGCTGTCGGCGACGGAGCGGAGCCAGTAGCCGAACAAACCCATCTCGCGACTGAGCTGATTGACGATATCGTAGCTTTGTTCCAGTACCAGGATCTGGTGGCGTGCGTCTTGATCGCTCAGGAGGATGACCCCGTCAGCGGGTTCTTCGATGCTATTGCGCAGAGCCTCCAGATCCTTAGCAATATGCATGAGAAACTCTGGCCCCAAGCGCTCTTGTCCCGCCGCCGCAGGGGCCAGCTTATGGCCCAGATCCTGGCCGAGTTTGGCGGCATGCTCAAGCCCCGCCGCTTGGAGGCGCTTAGTGAAAAACTCGACCAGCTGCACCATTCGGATCAGACTGCCATACTCAGAACCGTATCTGATTGCATGCCATGTGCGCTCAAGCTCAGTGACAGTCTGACGAATGGAAGCCATCTCGGTATTATTTGCACCCTGCACCTGTGCCCCTCCTTGCGCCCGCCGTCCAGGTTGTCGCCTTTCCTCCAAATCATGCCGCCGGTGGAACTCATCCGATGAGGCCAACAAACAGCTCTTAGCATAAATCCATAAGCCTATTTTGGATTAAAAATTAAGTACGTCACGCATTATTTTTATTTTACCTATTACTAACTTACTTAACGCCGCCCAAGTTGGAATTGATTAATACGTGATGGTTATCACGTATCATCATTGATGCAGCAGATATTTATAATCTATTTGATTGAATATATAAAAGATCTCATCGTTACACTCTTGCAAGCATTGCCCGGAGGCACCTCGAAAAATATCCAGCATGAAGCGCTTGAGATTGGCGATGCTCACAGGTGGACGTTCGGCAACCATTGATTAGCCTGCTCGGGCAGCCGTGACCCGTGACTCATAGAAGTAGCGCTCGCCGAGGCCTGCCCGCACTCCCCGACGAGCACGAAAACATGATCGTAGCCACAACAGCACTGCCAGATAAACCCCTGTGCGGCCAACGTTGGCGAGTAATCTCGGCGAGGCAGCCCCCTTGGGTGGCGAACCGCCCTGTCCAGGCAGGATGATAGCTCATGGCTGGCTGTTGCATGGCCTATACCCCATCAGCAAGCCGTCTATCAGCTTCGACAATGCAGGCTGCACTTAGGGAGATGATATGGACTCCCCTCCTTCTCTCGGCATCGTGATGTGCCAGATTGGAGAGTGAAACCACCAATCGCGGAAGAAGGGGAGCCCACATGAGAGTCAAGCGCATCGGGATGGGTTTACGGTGTCGACGAGTGCGAGCACGCGGCACTGCGCAAGCGGCTCAAGCGCTCGGAACTATTGCGCTTTTCGCGCAACAGCCGGCCTGCCTGGTGGGCATGGAGGCCTGTGGGAGTGCGCATCACTGGGCACGGTGGCTGCGGGCACTGGACCATAAGGTGCGCTTAATGGCGCCGCCGCGCTCGATGCGGCGGCCGCCGCGGCCGAGCGTCTGCGCGGCCCGCTGGAGCAGACACCGTTTCTCGTCACCGACAACGGGCCGAGCTTCATCGCGCGGGTGTTCCGGCGACACATCGACGGGCAGTACGCGCACGTGCGCAGCCAATACCGCACACCCACGCAGCTCGGGCTGCCCCAGCGCTTCCACCAGACGCTGAAGACGGAGGAAGTATACGGGAGGCTCTACGTCACGCCGGGTGAAGCGCGTGAGTCGCTGGACGTCTTCTGCTCTCATTACAACGAGGTCGGTCAGGCCGCACTGGGCGCTGGTGCCCCTTGAAGGCGACGATCCGGTAACGGCCGCAGGACGTCTACGGTTATGGCCACACCGTACAACTACCGAAGTGGCAAGCTTGGGCAAAAAAGCTGCAAGGGAGAAACTACGCGAGATGATATCGACGGTGCGCACCGACCGCTGACTGCAGTCGACAAAGCGGCCTGCGCCTCATGAGCACCCACACAAAACCACGCCGATCGTATCCGGTTGATTTCGCAGCCAAGACAAAAACAAACCTCGCGAACGCCCGCGCCAAAAGTAAAGTCATAGGCGGAGGCCTATGCCAACTCCCTCAGATGAGTCCCAGCTGGAGCTTGCCTGCTTCGGATACGCGATCGGAACTCCACGGCGGATCCCAAGTCAACTCGACCTCGGCCGCCTGCACACCGGCAACCTGCTCGACGGCGGACTTGACCATGCCCGGCATCTGACCTGCAACAGGACAGGAAGGGCTTGTCAGCGTCATCACGACATCCACGAAACCCGCGTCATCCACATCCAACTCATAGATCAATCCAAGTGCGTAGATGTTGATTGGTATCTCCGGGTCGTAGACACACTGCAGTGCTTCCACCACCGCTTCGCGCAGCCTCTCACTATCTACTTTTGCGGTAGCGGCCTCGCTCATTTGATTTACCTCACTCGGTGCTTACCTCGTCCTTCTCCGCCAACGCCGCGTGCAGCGTATGCCACGCGAGCGTAGCGCACTTGACCCGCATGGGATAATCCCGCACGCCCGCCAGCACCGCTATTTTACCGAGGGCCGCTTCCGGATAGGCATCATCGCGAGTCACCAAATCATGAAACCGATCGAATAGGGCTTGCGCCTCTTCGACCGTCCTGCCTTCAAGCGCCTCGGTCATGAGAGAGGCTGACGCCGTCGAGATCGCACAGCCATCACCCTGGAAGCCGATTTGAGCGATCACTCCACCTTCAACGCTGAGCTGAATCGTCACGCGATCGCCGCACAGTGGATTGTAGCCATTCGCCTGGTGCGAGTGCGGCTCCACGCTTCGGAAGTTCCGCGGGTGTTTGTTGTGGTCGAGAATGACCTCCTGATAGAGATCGCGCAGATCAGACATTCAGATAAACAGCTCCCTAACCTTGTCCAGTGCTCGCACGAGCACATCCACGTCGTCATAGGTGTTGTACAACCCAAACGAGGCTCTGGCTGTAGCCGGTATGCCGTATCGTTGCATCACAGGTTGCGCACAATGATGGCCCGCCCGGATCGCGACCCCCTCCAAGTCCAACACCGTCCCAATATCATGCGGATGGACGCGCCCCATCAAAAAGGATATGACACCCGCCTTGGCCGTAGCGGTTCCGATAATGCGCACGCCTTCTACTTCACCAAGCCGCGCGGTGGCATACTCGAGCAAGGCATGTTCATGCGCCGCGATCCGCTCCGTGCCGATGGCACAAACATAATCGATGGCCGCGCCCAGACCGACGACACCGGCGATATTCGGAGTACCGGCCTCAAAACGTTGCGGCGGCTCAGCGAACTCGCTGCGCTCGAAGGTGACGTAGCGGATCATCTCACCACCGCCCTGATAGGGACGCATCTCGCGCAGTAGATCCAACCGCCCCCATAAAACACCCACGCCGGAGGGCCCATAGATTTTATGGCCCGAGAAACAATAAAAATCACAGTCTAGCTCGGCCACATCCACCGACAGGTGAGGGACCGACTGAGCGCCGTCGACCAGCACCGCCACACCAAACTCATGCGCTGCGGCGATCATCTCCTGCACCGGGTTGACGGTACCCAAAGCATTGGAAACGTGCACTATGCTGACGAATTTCGTTCGCGCCGTAAGCCGGCTGCGAAAATCCTCCACATCCACCTCACCCTTATCCGTTATCGGCGAGACCACGAGCGTGGCACCCGTCTCCTCACATAACAGCTGCCAGGGGACGATGTTGGAGTGGTGCTCCATACCGGTAATCAGAATTTCATCACCGGGCCCCAACCGGGGCCGCACATAGCTATGTGCCACCAGGTTAATGGCCTCGGTGGCGCCGCGTACGAAGACCACCTCCCGGTCATCAGCACCGTTCAACAGCGCTCGGACTTTGCCCCGCACCGCCTCGTAGGCCTGCGTGGATCGCTGTGAGAGCTGATAGACCCCGCGGTGAATATTCGCATAATACTCCCCATAGCACTCATCAATTGCCCGGATCACGGCTTCCGGTTTCTGCGCACTGGCCGCGTTATCCAAAAACACCAAGCGCTTGCCGTTCATCGGGCGGGCAAAGATCGGGAAATCCGCCCGTAACCGCTCCACCGCGAGGGGGGTAACTGCGTCGTGGGTCTGCATCGGGGTAACCGTGCTCATGACATCTCCCCCGCCATCTCGGCACCCGGTAGCTGTTGCAACAGCAACCGGCGTTCGTATTGATAAAGCGCATCCAAACGAATCGGCGTGAGCAACTCGTTGGCGAACGCCACCGTCAGCATGCCTTGCGCCTCATCAAAGCTGATGCCGCGAGTATTGAGATAAAACAGCGCCTCATCGTCGAGTTGGCCCACGGTAGAGCCATGCGAACACTTGACGTCGTCGGCATGGATTTCGAGCCGTGGATTCGAGTGCGCAAGCGCCAACTTCCCCAGCAACAAGTTGCGATTCTGCTGCTGCGCATCAATTTTTTGTGCCTGCTCGAATACTTTCACCAACCCATCGAAGACGGCTTCCGAACGCCCTTGCAAGACCCCTTTGAACAGTTGTCGGGTAGTGCCGTGTTCCGCTTTGTGATTGACCCAGGTGTGATGGTCGCAATACTGTCGGCCGTTGGTAAGGTATAGGCCATTGAGCGTGACATCGGCACCCGGACCGGTCAGATTAGCGTAAATATCGGTACGCGCGAGCTTCGCACCACAGGCGAACGAGTGGACATGGACGGTCGCATCCCGCGCTGCCTCAACGTGAACCGCTCCGAGATGAGCGCTGCCGCCACCCTCCTCCTGCACTTTGTAGTAGTCGACGTTGGCACCTTGCTGAGCCACGATCTCCGCAACCGGGCAGTTCAGCGCGAAAGGCTCATCGGCACCGACAAAATGCTCTACCAAGCTGAATTGAGACGCTTCCTCGGCCACGATTAGGGTCCGCGGATAAACCGCGCGGCGATCGGCCTCGGAAGTCAACACATGAACCACTACGATAGGCTGCACTAGCGTTGTCCCGCGGGCCACGTGCACCATGACGGCATCGCGGAAGAACGCTGTATTGAGCGCGGCAAACGGATGCGTTGCGGTATCGGCGTAAGCACCGAGCGCTTCCCACATAATCGCCGGCATGCGCTCCTCGGAGGCCGACAGCGGCGCCACTGTCAATCCGTTCGGCAATTCCCCCGGATCGGACAAGCCCGCGTCAAACCACCCATCGACGAACACGAGGCGATGCGCCTGGCCGAGCGCACCCACTTTTTCGATCAAGCCCGAGGCCACTGGACCCGGCCCATCACTGGGCACGAAATGCTCGCGCAATACCGGCGTAAGGTCCGTTTTGCGCCAAGCCTCCACCGTTCGACCCGGAAATCCCTGGGCTTCGAAACGCTCGATCCCATTGCGATGGAGCCGCCTCAACCCCTTCGATTCCTCTACTTGAGCCGCATGCGCCTCGTAGTCTTGCAAGTAAATACTTTTCTGCTCAGCAATCGCTTCCATCCGGACCTCCGGCGCCGCAATTAAGCGGCGGCCTCCTCAAACAGCGCGTACCCGCTCTCCTCCAATTCCTCGGCAAGCTCTTTGCCACCGGATTTGACAATTCGCCCATGGAGCAACACGTGCACCTTATCCGGGATGATGTAGTTAAGCAGGCGCTGATAATGCGTGATGACCAGGAAACCGCGCTCTTCGCTACGCAGGGAATTCACGCCGTCTGCCACGGTACGCAAGGCGTCGATGTCCAGTCCGGAATCGGTCTCATCAAGAATCGCCAGATACGGCTCCAGCACGGCGAGTTGAAAGATCTCGTTGCGCTTTTTCTCACCGCCCGAGAAGCCATCATTGACGGGTCGGCGCAACAACGCCTCATCCAGCTTCACCGACTTCGCGCGCTCCTTGATGAGCTGAAGAAACTCCATGGCATCGAGCTCCTGCTCACCCCGGTACTTACGGATCGCATTCAAAGCCGCCTTGAGAAAGTAGGTATTGGATACTCCAGGAATCTCGACCGGGTACTGGAAGCCCAAAAAAACACCCTCTCGAGCGCGGTCCTCAGGCGCCAACTCCAGTAGATTACGGTCTTGAAAATACACTTCGCCGCCGGTCACTTCATAGCTCGGATCGCCGGCCAGAACTTTGGCTAACGTGCTTTTGCCCGAGCCATTCGGCCCCATGATTGCGTGCGTCTCCCCGCGCTCAATCGCGAGGTCAATGCCTTTTAGAATCTCCACGCCTTGGATTTGGGCGTGTAAGTTCCGGATCTCAAGCAGTGCCATGAACGGCCCTCCGTCGACGTCGTCTCTTTATCCGATCCCGGCTGCAATCGATTCCCCTAAACACACAGGTTCATGCCCGCGCGCTCGGCTTGCTGCTCGCTCATGCGTGGGGGTGGTGCGGTTTGGAGCCGCGGCAAACACCCGCAAATACGATTCGCCCCTGCCCTTTTTGCGCCACTTAACCGCACCAGCGCCACATCAACCAACGCTGTCCTCCAGCGTGATCTCCATCAGTTTCTGCGCCTCGACGGCGAACTCCATCGGCAGCGTGCGGAAGACCTCCTTGCAGAAACCATTGACGATGAGTGAAACCGCATCCTCCGTGGCGATTCCGCGCTGATTGCAGTACAAGATCTGCTCCTCACCGATCTTCGAGGTCGTCGCCTCATGCTCGAGCTGCGCGGTCGGGTTCTGGACATCGATATAGGGAAACGTATGCGCTCCACAGGTAGCGCTCATCAGCATGGAGTCGCACTGTGAATAGTTACGTGCGTTCTCCGCCTTCGGCGTGATCCGCACCAGGCCACGATAACTCTGCTGGCCATGACCGGCCGAGATGCCTTTGCTGACGATGGTGCTGCGGGTGTTCTTGCCCATGTGGATCATCTTGGTACCCGTATCCGCCTGCTGCCGACCGCGGGTCACCGCTACGGAGTAGAACTCGCCTACCGAGTTGTCGCCCCGGAGCACGCAGCTTGGATACTTCCAGGTGATCGCCGAGCCGGTCTCGACTTGGGTCCAAGAGATCTTCGAGTTGTTACCGGCGCACAAGCCTCGCTTAGTGACGAAATTGTATACGCCCCCGCGGCCTTCCTCGTCACCCGGGTACCAATTCTGCACCGTCGAATACTTGACTTGTGCATCGTCCAACGCAATCAGCTCCACCACCGCGGCATGCAGCTGATTTTCGTCGCGCACAGGAGCGGTGCAGCCCTCGAGATAGCTCACATGCGAGCCTTCTTCGGCGATGATCAAGGTGCGCTCGAACTGACCCGTGTTCGCTGCATTGATCCGGAAGTACGTCGACAGCTCCATCGGACAACGCACGCCTTTCGGGATGAAGACGAACGAGCCGTCCGTAAACACCGCTGAGTTCAATCCCGCATAATAATTGTCGGTATAAGGCACCACACTGCCTAAGTACTTCCGCACCAGCTCGGGGTGCTCTTGTATCGCCTCCGACATCGAGCAGAAGATGATGCCCTTCTCTCTGAGCTTGGCCTTGTAACTCGTGGCCACCGATACCGAGTCGAACACGGCATCGACCGCCACTCCGGCCAACATCTCCTGCTCGTGCAGCGGTATGCCAAGCCGGTCATAAGTCTCTTTGAGCTTGGGATCGATCTCGTCCAAGCTCTGCGGCATGTCTTCCTTGCGCTTCGGCGCGGAATAATACGAGATCGCCTGAAAATCGATCGGCGGATAGTACACGTTAGCCCATTGCGGCACGGGCATCTGCAGCCAGTTCCGATACGCCTTGAGCCGCCACTCGAGCATCCACTCCGGCTCGGCCTTCTTCTCGGAGATAAAGCGGATGATGTCTTCGTCGAGACCGGGCGGGACAGTGTCCTGCTCGATATCGGTGATGAAACCCGCCTCGTACTTTCGGTTAGTCAGTTCTTCCAATGTCTTGGTGGTTGCCGACATAATGGACTCCGCTAAACGCAAGAGTGATGTACCGTGATCGCCTGACCGCCGGTCGGTGTGCCTGTTGGCTCCGAGACGTCCATCTCCGCCAGGCTGATGGCTTCCAGCGCCATGCGAATCTTTTGATTAATGTGGCGCCAGCGGGCACTTACGGCACAATTGGCACCATATTGACAGGCATCCGCTCCCCCGATGACACACTCAGTCAGCGAGATCGGGCCCTCCAACGCGACGATAATGTCCGCCAAAGAGATCTCCTCGGGCGAACGCGCCAATGCGTAGCCACCCTGGACCCCGCGATAGGAAATAAGGATCCCATTGCGCGCCAAGTGTTTGAGTATTTTGCTAACGATCGGCTGCGGCAGCCGCCGCCACTGGGCCAGCTCGGCGGCGTTGAAACGCTCCCGCCGGCGCCGCGCCATAAGCGTAAGAATGCCGATCCCGTAGTCGGTTTCACGGTTAATTCGGATCATGACGGTTCGAATTATAATGGATAGTGGACTCTTTGGGTACCCTATTTTTGCTGGCGCATTTCCGCCCCGGCCGCGAGTTTTGCTGTAATCGCGGCCGCGACTCGCTCAGGAGGAAACTGACATGACCGCACCCTTCGAATGGGCTGATCCATTGCGCCTGGACGAACAGCTGACTGAGGATGAGTGCATGGTCCGAGACGCGGCGCGTGATTATGCGCAGCAGCGTCTCATGCCCCGCATTCTAGAGGCCAATCGGTACGAGCATTTCGACCGCGAGATCATGCGCGAGATGGGCGCGCTCGGACTCCTCGGCCCAACGCTGCCGGAGCAATACGGTGGCGCCGGCGCAAACCATGTCTGTTATGGGCTCATCGCACGCGAGCTGGAACGGGTCGATTCCAGCTATCGCTCCGCCTTGAGCGTGCAGTCTTCGCTGGTGATGTTTCCCATCGCAACCTTCGGCAGCCCGCAACAACGATCCAAATACCTTCCCCGACTCGCAAGCGGCGAATGGATCGGCTGTTTCGGCCTCACCGAACCCGACCATGGTTCGGATCCGGGCGGCATGACGAGTCACGCCCAAAAGGTCCGGGGAGGCTATCGCGTGTCCGGAGCCAAGAGCTGGATCACCCATTCGCCCATTGCCGATGTCCTGGTGATCTGGGCCAAGCTCGATGGCGAAATCCGCGGTTTCATCCTAGAACGTGGCATGGCGGGGCTCGAGACCCCGAAGATCGAGGGCAAATTCGCGCTGCGCGCCTCCGTAACCGGCCAAATCCATATGGACGAGGTCTTCGTTCCCGAGGCGAACGCGCTCTTGGTGGACGGACTCAAGGGTCCGTTCAGCTGTCTCAGCAAAGCCCGCTACGGCATCATCTGGGGCAGCATGGGCGCGGCGGAGTTTTGCTGGCAGGCCACGCGCCGTTACACCCTGGAGCGCACTCAATTCGGACGGCCGCTGGCGGCCAATCAGCTCATACAAAAAAAACTCGCCGACATGCAAACCGAGATCGCGCTCGGGCTGCAGGCGGCGTTGCGCTTGGGGCGGCTCATCGACACGGATCGTTGGGCACCGGAAATGGTCTCACTGCTCAAACGCAACAATTGCGGCAAGGCGCTTGAGATCGCCCGCGCGGCACGCGATATCCACGGCGGCAACGGCATTGTCGATGAATACCACGTAATCCGTCACATGCTGAATCTGGAGGCGGTAAATACTTACGAGGGCACGCACGACATCCACGCCTTGATACTCGGCCGCGCCCAAACGGGCATTCCCGCTTTTACCGGCTGAGACCGTCCACCCGCCGGCGCGGCCACAAGACGCTCCCCGCCAGCCCGAGCAGCACACCGGCGATGGCTGGATAATCGGTCCAGATCACATAGGGGGTAGTCCCCACCCGGGGTTGCGCTTGCCCCGTGACCACGACTGGCTGGAACAGGGGCCCAAGCTCGCGCACTCGGCCCTGCGCGTCGATGATGGCGGTAAGGCCGGTATTGGTCGCGCGCAGCAGATAGCGCTGCGTCTCCCGGGCCCGCATGCGCGCCATCTCCAGGTGCTGATAAGGTGCCAAGGACTCGCCGAACCACGCATCATCACTGACGTTGACCAGCAGATCGGCCGCCGGCAGCGCGGCCGCGATTGCCTTGCCGAAAGTAATCTCATAGCAGATGGACACCCCGAGCCGCTGGCCGGCCGCCAGCAGCAGAGCCGAAGACTCGCCGGCGGCGAAATCGCCCATGGGCGCGCCGAGAATATCAAGCGCATTGCCGAGTACCGCCCGGAAAGGCACATATTCGCCAAACGGCACGAGATGACGCTTATAGTAAAAAGCGGGGAGATCGCCAAGTCGCGCTACGGCATTGAAAGCGGCTTTACGGGCCGGATCCATGACCGGCACTCCCGTGAGGATGGTGGTGCCGTGGCGCGCCGCCTCCCGCGCCAGCGGATCCAGGTAAGCGGCACTAACCTCGTGGTAATATACCGGCACGGCGGTCTCAGGCCAGATTACCAGATCCGCCCCGAAGTGAGGCTCGGTCAAGCGCCGATAGCGAGCCAGCGTCGGGAGCCGGTGTTGCGGCAGCCATTTCTGATCCTGTGCAAAATCGCCTTGCACCAACGCAACACGAATCGGCTCGCCTTGCGGCGATGTCCAGGGCCGATCCAACCCCCACCCGCCGAACAGGCTAACGCCGAGGATCACCCCCAAAGCCATCAGCCCAACGCGCGCCGGCCGTAATACCACACCGGCCAAACTGCCGGCAATGAGCGCCACGGCCAAGCTGATACCATAAGTGCCGAACACGGGAGCGATGCCGGAGAGCGGGCCATCGATCTGAGTGTAGCCGACAGTCAGCCAGGTCGTTCCACTGAAAAGCCAGCTTCGAATCCACTCGATCAACACCCACGCCAAGGGCAATGTCAAAGCCACCGTGCGGTATCGGTTACCGCGCCCGATATATTTACCCAATGCGCAGGCCAGCAGCGGGTAGAGCGCTGCAATCAGCGTGAGCAACACCGTAACCAGCGCGCCCGCGAGCACTCCGCCACCGTAGCGACTGACGCTGATGTAGATCCAGTAGCAGCCCAGACCGACATAGGCGATCCCGAACAGATAGCTCGCACCAAGTGCACGACGAGTTGGCGCCACAGCCACAATCGCAAAGAGCACAGCCAGAGCAACCACCGGTACCAGCCACTGATTGAACGGGGCAAAGCCCAATGGCATGGCGGCACCGGCCAATAACGCAACCCCAAGGCTCCACTGCGAGCCCAAAACCCGCGGCACCGATTCGGCCATTAGCCATATGAGACCGTAGATCGACAATCGCTCACGCTCGTCTGGTTGGCTCGCCACGGCGGGCTCCGCCGGCGGGTCGAGCGTACCCGCCGAATCCCCGCCCCTGGTGCGACTCGTCTGGCTACGGGGACCACACTCCATTCCATCCTCTGCTGCGTTCATCTTTTGCGGCCCTTTTTTTCAGTCACGCGTTGGCATAAGCACTCATGGAAGCGCCAACCTCGCGGCCGCGCGGCATGGAGAAAGCGCTGAATGATAAGGTCGCCGGATGAGTCGGTGCGCCACTCGGACAAGCACCCGCCCCACCGCATCGGTATCGATCATGGCCATTGCGTACCCTCCCGTTGGCCCGATCCGACCCGATGCGGCTCTACAGTAGCGTTAGTAGCGTTGTATTTTAACGCCACCGCCCCATCGCCTCGCACCGAGCTGATCGGCCATAGGCGGGGCGGTCCCTCTACACGCGCTTGCTTTGCATCTCAATGGGCTGGCCGGGTGTTTCCCGTGGCCTCGAGCGGTCGGACCGCAAGCAACTGAATACGCCGGCTATCGGCACTGACCACCTCGAAGTGCAGCCGCCCGATATCGGTCGACTCCCCACGGCGCGGCACATGGCCAAATCGATTGGCCACCAAACCGCCGATGGTGTCGAACTCCTCATCACTGAAATCCGTATTGAAATGGTCGTTGAACTCCGCAATGGGTGCCAACGCCTTGACTACGGTGCGACCATCCTCTTGGTGGTTGAGAATGTAGCTCTCGTCGTTGAGATCGTGCTCATCGTCGATATCACCAACGATCTGCTCGATCACATCCTCAATGGTAACGATGCCCGCAAGCCCTCCGTATTCGTCGACTACGATTGCCATATGATTGCGGCTCTCCTGAAAGAGCTTAAGTAACGCATCGAGGCGCTTGCTCTCCGGAATGAACAAAGCCGGCCGCAGTAACTCTCGAATGTTGAACTCGAGCTCGCCCTCCCGAGCCAGATACGGCAACAGATCCTTGGCGATCAGAATTCCGATGACATCGTCACGGCTCTCTCCGGTTACCGGAAAGCGGGAGTGCCCGCTTTCGGTTATAGTGGGAAGCAGATCCCAAATGCGACACGAGCGCTGCAGCACGGCAACCTGCGAACGTGCGACCATGATATCCCGCGCTTGCAACTCGGAGACGCGGAGCACTCCCTCGATCATGGACAGCCGGTTCTGATCCAGAATGCCGCGCTCACGGGAGAGCCTGAGTAATTCCGTGAGCTCTTCCCGATCCTTCGGCGCACCGGCCAAAGCCTGCCCCAAGCGCTCCAGCCATGACTTATGGTTGCTGTCGGTATGGCTGCTACTGTCAGATTGATCCTCGTTCATGGGTATTACGGTCGGTTGCCACGGAAATCGGTCCGCTCGGCGATAGCGGCTGATTCGTTAATTGATTGACGCTGCACGGCCCGCAAGCGGCTCGACAGGTCAAAGGATTAACGGATCAGCCCAGCGCCACACCGTCCGGATAAGGATCCGGATAGCCTAACCTCGCAAGCACCATCCGCTCCTGTGATTCCATCACCGCCGCCGCAGCCTCTTCTTCATGATCATAGCCAAGCAAATGCAATACACCGTGGACCACTAAATGAGCCCAATGCGCCGCCAGGCGCTTATCTTGCTCGGCGGCTTCCCGAACAACTAGGGGAGCGCAGATGACCAAATCCCCGAGGAGAGTCGACTCCACCCCCTCGGGCAACTCCGCCGGAAACGCCAAGACGTTGGTGGCATAGTCGTGCCCCCGATAGATTGCGTTGAGCTCTCTACCCTCCTCCTCATCCACCACTCGAATGGCGATTTCTGCTGCATCACGAGCCCCCGCAAGCGCGGCGGCGACCCAGCATTCGAACTGCTCGAACTCCGGCACATCGGGGTTACAGGAAGCCAGCTGAACATCGATTTCAAGCATTCTAATCAAGCCTAAAGTAGCCGCGGGGATTCGAGCTCATGCATGGCTGCGTCATCGAATTCACGCGACTAAAAAATCCTCCGCTGACCTCAACTTCTGCCATCGGCCTCCAGGCTCTCCTCGCTGTCCGCATCCCGCCGGCCCCTGCTGTCGTATGCTTGCACGATGCGCTGCACAAGCCTGTGGCGAACGACATCTGCGGAATTGAAAAAAGTAAAGCTCACGCCGTCCACATTCCATAACACCTCGATGGCATCCCGCAGCCCGGATAGCTTGCCCGGTGGTAGATCCACCTGGGTGATATCGCCAGTGACCACCGCCGCCGACCCAAACCCAATGCGGGTAAGAAACATCTTCATCTGCTCGACGGTGGTGTTCTGCGCCTCATCGAGAATTATAAAGGCATTGTTCAACGTCCGACCGCGCATATAAGCAAGCGGTGCCACCTCGATGACATTGCGCTCGATCAACTTGCTCACACGTTCAAGCCCCAGCATCTCGAACAATGCATCATAGAGCGGCCGCAGATACGGGTCGACTTTCTGGGCCAGATCGCCGGGGAGAAAACCCAGACGCTCGCCGGCCTCCACGGCCGGCCGGACCAGAATCAAACGGGTGACGAGGTTATGCTCTAGGGCGTCCACGGCGCTGGCTACCGCTAGATAGGTCTTCCCGGTGCCGGCCGGACCGATACCGAAGCTCAGATCGTGGGTCACGATATTGCGCAAATAGGCGCGTTGGTTGGGGCCTCGACCTCGGATCTGACCCTTGCGGGTTGAGATGACGATCTCCTCGGCACTCTCCTGCGGAAGTCTTGACCGAAGCGCTCGGGCCTCAACATCCGAGCTTTGCAAGTACAAGTGTACGTTCTCCGCGCTGATGGTTTCATCGCCCGATAGACGATACAACTCTTGGAGCACGTGACTGGCGGCCAAGGCCGATTGATCTTCACCGATGATCCGAAAGCGATGCCCACGGTTTTTGATCTCGACACCGAGGCGCCGCTCCACTTGCCGCAGGTGCTCGTCAAACTGGCCACAGAGGTTCGCCAAACGATCATTATCCAGCGGTTCGAGGGTGAAAACGATGGCTTCCGGTGATTGGGACAAGGCTGCAGGGACCTGCTCAGATAAAGCCTTAAACGTTGGCGGCCGGCCCGCCATCGGGTTCGAGTCGTTCATCCACGCTGATCAGTCTACCGCGCAGTGAATGCGTCAACGCCTGGGTGATCTCGACCCGCACGAACCGTCCGATCAAGCGGCGCTCACCGGGAAAATTGACAACCCGGTTGTTCTCGGTGCGCCCCGTCACCTCGCTAGCGGCCTTTTTGGAGAGGCCATCCACCAAAATCGTCTGAGTGGTGCCGACCATGGACTGACTGACGTGCTGCGCGTTGCGGTTCAAGATCTCCTGGAGTCGGTAAAGCCGCTGTTTTTTCACCGCCAACGGAGTGGCATCGGGCAGCTGCGCCGCCGGCGTACCAGGCCGTCGGCTATAGATGAAGCTAAACGACTGATCGAAACCGACCTGCTCGACCAGTGTCAGGGTGTCCTCGAAGTCCCGATCGAGTTCGCCGGGAAAGCCGATGATGAAATCCGAAGAGACGACGAGATCGGGGCGCGCCGCCTTGAGCCGCTCGATGATACCGAGGTAATAGTCCCGGGTATGATTCCGCTTCATGAGCCGAAGAACCTTGTCAGACCCGCTCTGCACCGGCAGATGCAGATGGCTCACCAGCTGTGGCACCTCGGCATAGGCCTCGATGAGCGCCGCATTGAAGTTCAACGGATGCGAGGTGGTGAAGCGAATGCGATCGATACCGTCCACCGCCGCTATGAAGTGGATCAGCAACGCGAGGTCGGCCACCGTACCGTCATCCATCGTACCCACGTAGCCGTTGACGTTCTGGCCCAGAAGCGTCACTTCGCGCACACCTTGCTCGGCCAGCTGCGCGACTTCGGCCAACACATCCTCGAAGGGTCGGCTGACCTCTTCGCCGCGAGTGTAGGGGACGACGCAGAAAGTGCAGTATTTACTGCAGCCCTCCATGACAGAGACATACGCCGTTGGCCCAACCGCCCTCGGCTCGGGCAAACGGTCGAATTTTTCGATCTCCGGGAAACTGATATCGATCACGGGCGCCCGGGTGCTGAGCACCCGATCGTACATCTCGGGCAGCCTATGCAACGTTTGCGGACCAAAGACAAGATCGACGAACGGCGCGCGATCGATTATGGCCGCCCCCTCCTGACTGGCGACGCAGCCACCGACTCCGATCACCAACTCCGGGTTCTGCTCCTTCAACGGCCGCCAACGTCCCAGCTCGGAGAAGACTTTTTCTTGGGCTTTTGCACGGATCGAGCAAGTATTGAGTAAAACGAGATCGGCATCCAGCGGAGAATACACGCGTTCAAACCCCCGCTCAGCACCGAGCACATCCACCATCTTGGTAGAATCGTACTCGTTCATCTGACAGCCGTGCGTATGGACGTAAAGCTTACGACTCATTGAATCGAACTGACACCTCACATTGCCACTGCTTGAGGATAACGCCGCCGGTTGGGCTGCGGCAATCCCGATCGTTCCTCGCCTCGGGTAGAAGCGGCATGGTATTCAACAACGACCGTACTTGTCCTCATAACGCACGATATCGTCTTCACCAAGATAGCTGCCGGTTTGGACTTCCACCAGCTCCAAAGGAATCACTCCGGAATTTTCCAGACGATGGACGGTGCCGAGCGGAATATAAGTCGACTGATCCTCGCTAATAAGGTAGCTGTCCTCGCCACGGATCACCCGCCCAGTGCCGCGAACGATCACCCAATGTTCGGCACGATGGTGGTGCATTTGCAGGGAAAGGCTCTTACCAGGGTTGACGATGATCCGTTTGACCTGAAAACGCTCCGCGCTGGCAATGCCCTCGTAAGAGCCCCAAGGACGATGCACGCGCCGGTGGCTAGCGAGCTCCGGGCGTTGCTGGCGGCGCAGGATCTCCACCAAACCCTTCACCGACTGAACTGCCCCGCGGGCCGCCACCAACACCGCATCCGAAGTCTCCACCACGATGTGATCGCGCACACCGACCAGCGCCACCAAGCGGCCATCCGCACGGACATAACAGTTCTGACTATCGTGCAGCATCACATCGCCGATCGCCGCATTACCCGACTGATCGCATTCGGTTTCGGCCAACAACGCGCCCCAAGAGCCGAGATCGCTCCACCCCCCGGCGAACGGAATGACGACGGCCTCTGCCGTATGCTCCATCACGGCATAATCGATGGAATCCGCTCGGCAGCGCTCGAACGCCTCTGCGTCGAGGCGCAGGAAATCCAGGTCCTCGTGGGCGCTATCCAGCGCCGCTTCACAAGCTTCGAGAATATCCGGAGCAAACCGCGCCAGCTCCTCCAGATACTGCGCGGCACGAAAAACGAATATGCCGCTGTTCCAGAAGTGGCTGCCCGCGGCGAGGTAGGATTGCGCCGTGCTCTGATCAGGCTTCTCGACGAAGCGACGCACGCGCCTCGCTTCACTGTTCTCCGAGAGCGGCTCACCCGCCTGTATATAGCCGAATCCCGTCTCGGCGGCGGTAGGCCTAATGCCAAAAGTGACCAGGTAATTGTTCGCGGCCGAGGTCACGCCAAGCGCCACGGCCTCGCGAAAGGCCTGCGTGTCACGGATGAGGTGATCCGCCGGCAATACCACAAGCACCGCCTGCGGGTTGCATTGAATGGCACGCAGCGCCGCCACCGCCACCGCCGGCGCCGTGTTGCGACCGACGGGCTCGAGCAGAATATCCGAGACATCCAGCGCATTGGCACGCAACTGCTCGGCGACCAAAAAACGATGCTCGTGATTGCACACGATGATCGGCGCCGTAAACTCGCCGCCCGCCAAACGTTCCACCGTCGCCTGCAACAACGTGCGACCGCAGGCGGTCAGATCGATGAACTGCTTGGGATAGAGCTCGCGGGAGAGCGGCCACAGTCGCGAGCCGACCCCGCCGGAGAGAATCACTGGGATCACGCATGCGGCCTGCGACTCGGTTACCGATTCCATATTCACCATTCACTCCCACCGCCGTCTGCCACGCCACGGCTCGGTCCCGAGATCCGATCTGCCCAGCTAAGCGCTCGCCGAAGAACCAAGCGGCCGCCCCACTGCATAGTAGGTAAAACCCAGCGCGGCCACCGCCCGGGGCTCATAGAGGTTGCGACCGTCGAAGATCACTGGCCGTTTCAGCCGGGTACGCATACTCTCGAAATCGGGGCTGCGGAAGACATTCCATTCGGTGACGATGACCAAGGCATCCGCCCCGTCCAACGCGTCCTCCAATTTGGAGCAAAGCACCAGATCCGAGCGCTCCCCATAGATCCGCCGCGCCTCACTCGCCGCCTTGGGGTCGAAAGCGCGCACGCGCGCACCCGCCGCCCAGAGGGATTCGATAAGCCGGCGGCTAGGAGCCTCGCGCATATCCTCGGTGTTGGGCTTGAATGCCAGCCCCCACAAAGCGAAAGTAAGCCCCCTCAGCTCGCCAGCAAAATGCGCTCGGATACGGCTATAGAGATAGCCCTGCTGGCGCTCGTTGACATCTTCCACAGCCTGCAGCAGCTGCGGTGTGTAATCCATATCGTAGGCCGTTTGAACCAACGCCTTTACGTCCTTGGGAAAACAGGAACCACCGTAACCGGCGCCCGGGTAAATGAAATCGTAGCCGATGCGAGGATCGGCACCGATGCCGATACGCACCCGCTCGATATCCGCATCGACCCGGTCGGCGATGTTGGCAAGCTCGTTCATGAAGCTGATCTTGGTCGCCAGCATCGCGTTGGCGGCGTACTTGGTGAGCTCGGCGGAGCGCACGTCCATCATGATCAGACGATCGTGGTTGCGGTTAAACGGTGCATAGAGCTGGCGCAACAGCTCAGCGCTCGCCTGACACCCGGTGCCGACGATCACCCGGTCGGGTTTCATGAAGTCATCGACCGCGGCCCCTTCCTTGAGGAATTCCGGATTGGAGACCACATCGAAATCGATGTCCGTACCGCGACGCTGGAGCACAGCACTCATGCAAGCACGCACGCGGTCCGCCGAACCGACGGGCACGGTCGACTTGTTCACCACGACTTTAGGATCGGCCATGTGCTCGGCGATGCTCTGCGCCACCGCCAACACGTGGCTCAGATCCGCCGAGCCGTCCTCCGCCGGGGGCGTGCCCACGGCGATGAACTGCAACCTCCCATGCGCCACCCCCTCGGCCGCTTCGGTGGTGAAACGCAACCGCCCCTCGGCCCCGTTGCGTCGAATCAGCGCGGCCAGCCCCGGCTCGAAGAACGGCACCTCGCCGCGTTGCAGGCAAGCGATCTTGGCCTCGTCCACGTCCACACAGACGATGTGATTACCGACCTCGGCCAGGCAGGTGCCCGTGACCAAGCCGACGTAGCCGGTTCCAAAAATGGTAATGCGCATTAAGCCTCCTTTGCCGCCGAGCCGCATCACGTCCCCAAAGGGATCCACGGCGTGGCATCACTGCCGTTGTTTCCGGACCACATAGCCACTCGCGGTGCGGACAAGCCACCCGCGACGGCTCCTCGAAGCTCAATCGGCTATTGGCATGCCCGTTTGCTCCGCCCGCTTCTCTATGATACTTGGTTCTATGCTATACGCTGGACAAAGCGCTTCGCGATTGGATGGCTCGGCTGAGTGATCGCAGCGTAGCGGCTAATCCGCCTCGAGACCGATATGCGCTTCCAGCCAATGCAGAATTTCGGCCGTTTTGTGCTCCATGAGCGCACGATCCCCACGCGCCTCCACATTAAGACGAACCATCGGCTCGGTATTCGAAGAGCGCAAATTGAACCGCCAGCGCTCGAAAGTCATGCTCAGCCCGTCGATATGATCGACGCTTTCGGCAATGCTGCGATAATGCGCCTCCAAACCCGCCAATGCGCGGTCGGGATCCTTGAGCCGCCGATTGATCTCGCCGCTTACCGGAAAACGCTCGAGGCGCTCGCTCACGAGCTCAGAAAGCGGCTTGCCGCTAAGCGAAACCCGCTCCGCCACCAGCAACCACGGGAGCATTCCACTGTCGCAATAGGAAAAATCGCGAAAGTAGTGGTGGGCGCTCATCTCACCGCCGTAGATGGCATTTTCGAGGCGCATGCGCTCTTTGATGAAGGCGTGCCCGGTTTTGCTTTGCACTGGAATGCCACCGAGTCCGCTGGCGATGTCGATGGTGTTCCAAATCAGTCGCGGGTCGTGGATAATCTTCTCCCCCGGGTGGCGGCGCAGAAAAGCCTCCGCCAACAAGCCTACGATATAGTAACCCTCGATAAAATGCCCGCGCTCATCGAACAGAAAACAACGATCGAAATCCCCGTCCCAGGCTATACCCAAATCAGCCCCACTTTCGAGCACCCGCTGCTCGGTCTCCCGGCGATTCTCCAATAGCAACGGATTCGGCACTCCATTCGGGAAACTCCCGTCCGGCTCGTGGTGCACACGCACGAACTCGAATGGCAACCGCTCGGCAAGAGCATCCAGGACCGGCCCGGCGCCACCATTGCCGGCATTGACCACGATACGCAGAGGCTTCAAGGCGGCGCGGTCCACGAAGCCGAGCAGATGCTCGAGGTAGGCGGGTCGATGTTGCAACGGCCGTCTCGTACCCGGCCGGCTCACCTCACGCCAAGACGCGGCCACCGCCCGATCGTGAACATCGAACAAGCCGGTATCCCCACTGATGGGGCGGGCTTGTTCGCGCAGCAGCTTCATGCCATTGAAGTCGACGGGATTATGACTTGCGGTAACCATGATGCCGCCATCCATCCCGAAATGGGCGGTGGCGAAGTACACCTCCTCGGTCCCACACAGGCCAATATCATGTACGTTCGCCCCACCGTCCAGCAGCCCGGCCCCCAATGCTTGGCTCATCTGCGGGCTCGTCAAGCGCACGTCATAGCCCACCACCACATCCCGTGGCTGGAGCCACTCCGCGTAGGCCCGTCCGATCCGGTAGGCAATGTCCGCATTCAACTGATGGGGTACCCGGCCGCGGATATCGTAGGCTTTGAAGCATTCCAGTCGTTTCGTCATTCCCTCGACTCATCGTCAGCTAATCTATGCGCTACCAAGACCCCGAGACCGCGATCCGAACAGAGGCTGTTCATGGCCTGCCGCCTGCTATGATCCGCCCACGAGCAGCCCGCTCCTAGCCGCCGTGGCGGCCGGACGCTACCCGAGCGCCCCGCTCGTCCGGCAGCACGCGGTTACCAAGTAACGGGGAGCTTCAGAACATCTCGGTAGGATCGATTTTCACCGCACTCGGACGGACCGTCATCTCCCGGGCTGGAATATGACTTCCGGTGACCATCTGCTGATAGCCCATCCCTGGGCCGACCATTGGGTAGACACCCGCCTCCGGATCGATCATAACCTCGAGAAAAGCCGCTTCAGGAAATTCGATAAAGGCCGCAAGCGCCGGTTCGAGCTCCTCGCGCTGACTCACGCGGCGCGCGAAGCCGAAGCCGTCGGATTCCGCAGCCTTGATAAAATCTTTTCTATGCAATGACTTATCGCTAGCCGAGAAGCGATCCTCGAAGTAAAGGCGCTGCCATTGTCGCACCATCCCATCCCCGCAATTATTGAGCAGCAAAATTTTTACCGGAAGACCATAGGTGGTTACGGTTTCCATCTCGCCGAGATTCATCCGAATGCTGCCATCGCCGTCCACATCGATGACCAGCCGGTCCGGGTTAGCGAACTGCGCGCCGATGGCCGCTGGCAACCCGAAGCCCATGGTCCCCATACTACCGGAGGTCAGCCATAACCGCGCCTCTCGGAAATCCAGGTATTGGGCGGCCCACATTTGATGCTGACCCACGCCGGTGCTGACGATGGCCTTACCGCCGCTGAGCCGGTTCAGTAGCTCCATCACGAGCTGCGGCTGAATTTTTGGATTGTCCCGGTCGTAGCCCATAGCATGTTTTTTGCGCAGAGCCCGCACATGTTTGATCCAGGGCGTGAAATCCTTCGCGAACCCCATCGCCCGACCATAATCGAGGAGCTGGCGCAGCGAGCGTCCCGCTTCACCCACGTGCGCCCAGTCAACCCTTTTGACCTTACCGATCTCCGCGGCATCAATATCGATGTGCGCGACATGCTCGGCCAACGGGGCAAAGAGCTCCGCCTTCGCAGCCACACGGTCATCGAAGCGCGCTCCCACAGCAATGATGAAATCGCAGTCCTCGACCGCGTAGTTGGCATAAGCCGTACCGTGCATGCCAAGCATGTGCAAGCACAAATCATCTTGGGTATCGATGGCGCCAAGCCCCATCACGGTGGTAACGACGGGGATACTGAAAGTGTGTGCGAACTCGGTCAGATCCTTGGAGGCATTGCCGCTGATCACCCCCCCGCCTACATAAAGCAACGGTCGGCTGGACTGCTTGAGCATGTCGAAGAATTGCCGGCACTTGCGCTCGGAGGGCTTGGCCGCGGCCAACGACTCCATGCGCTGGCGATAACCGCGGATGCCGAGTACTCCGCCTCCCTTGAACTCACCCACCCAGTTCTGCATGTCCTTGGGCAGATCGACGACCACCGGTCCCGGGCGTCCGGAGCGGGCGACCTCGAAAGCCGTGCGCAGGGTTTCTTCGAGCCGCTCCGGTTGTGTGACCAGAAATACATGTTTGGCACAGGCCCCCATGATATTGACGATGGGGGCTTCTTGGAACGCATCGGTACCCATTGCCGCGCGGGCCACCTGACCTGTGATCAGAACCACTGGAACGGAGTCGGCCATGCAGTCGCGCACGGGCGTGACGGTGTTGGTCGCCCCCGGGCCGGAGGTCACCAGACAGACACCCACCTTACCGGAACTCCGCGCATAGCCCGCCGCCATAAAGCCGGCCCCTTGCTCATTGGCAGGCACCACCAGGCGCATCGGCTCCCGGCCATTGGCGCCGCGATGCTGTTCGTTGTAGCGGAAAATCGCATCATAGGTGGGCAGGATAGCGCCACCGCTGTAGCCGAATACGGTATCGACACCCTCGTCCGCAAGTACTTGTATAACCGTTTCCGCGCCGCTCATGCGCTCCCCCGCGCGCGGGTGCTTAGCCGCTTTGTGTCTAATCATGGTCACATCTGCCGTCATTGCCCACCTGGCTGAAGTTGCACCGCAACAATAAGGATAATAGAAGGAATCATCATGACCCGACAAGATCGGGGCTCAGCGGGGCTCGAAGCTCAATGCCGCCGAGTTGACGCAATAGCGCAGCCACGTTGGCGCGGGCCCATCTTCGAAGCTGTGGCCCAGATGTGGGCTCGACGGTACTGGCAGTACACTTCCGCACGCATCAATGCGGCACCCCAGCCGGCACGAGCGGATTCAGGATGGCATACAATAGGCACTGGTCCGCAGTTGGCGCCTATCAGGCCATACCCACGCGAGGATCGCTGCCATGAGCGAGGTCATGCTAATCAGTGTCGCCGGCCAGAGCAAAAGCGGGCTCACCTCGTCTTTGCTGAATATCTTGGCCGTACACGGCATACCGCTGCTCGACATCGGGCAAGCTATGATTCACGATACGATGGTTTTTGTCGTATTGGTACAATTACCGAGCCCAGATCGGGCGGCACCGGTGCTCAAGGATCTGCTCTTCGAAGCCCACCGGCAAGGCTTGCAGGTACATTTTACTCCCATTAGCCAAACGCAGTATGAACCTTGGCCCGACAGCCAGGTGCACCCGCGCCACATCGTCACCCTGCTTGGCCGCAACGTGACCGCCGAGCAGATCGCTCGCATAGCGCAGGTGATCACCGAAAATGCGCTGCACATTGAGGATATCGTACGGCTCTCCGGCCCCGGCTCGCTGCATGCGGCGCAGGATGTGGCGGGGCGTGCCTGCATCGAACTCACTTTGCGGGGTCAACCGCTGGATCCGGACGCGATGAAAGACGCGTTCGTGAGTCTCTCTGAAACGCTCGGCGTGGACATAAGCTTCCAGGCGGATGATTTCTATCGGCGCAACCGCCGCCTGGTGGTCTTCGATATGGACTCGACGCTGATCCAACAAGAGGTCATCGATGAGCTGGCATACGAGGCCGGGGTCGGCGCAGAGGTCAGTCGGATAACCGAGGCAGGCATGCGGGGCGAACAAGACTTCAAGGAGAGTCTACGCCAGCGCGTGGCGCTGCTCGAAGGATTGCCCGAAACCGTGTTGGCACGGGTCGCCGAGCGGCTTACGCTCACCGAAGGCGCGCAGCGGCTGCTGCAGACGCTGCGTAAGCTCGGCTACAAGACAGCCGTCATCTCCGGCGGCTTTGCCTATTTCGGCCATTATCTACAGCGTCGCCTACCCCTAGACTATGTCTATGCCAACGAGCCGGAGATTCGGGACGGTCGCCTGACGGGTCGGGTCGTTGGCGAGATTATCGACGGCGAGAAAAAGGCACAGCTGCTGTGCACGATCGCCCGGCGCGAGGGCATCGAGCTCGAACAGGTGATTGCCGTGGGCGATGGCGCCAACGACCTGCCTATGTTAAAGCTCGCCGGGCTGGGGATCGCCTTCCATGCCAAACCGATGGTACAAAAGAGCGCTCGCCAGGCCATTTCCACCATCGGCCTGGATGGCATCCTCTATCTGATGGGCATGAAAGACACCGATAATCCCCATTAAAAACCCACATCGCATACCTCGTCCCGTCCACCGCGCTGCGCCGATCACTCCGGACGGGGCTGCATACAGGTGGCTGCTGCGCCGCACAGCAAGGTCACTGCGATCGCGAGGACGGCAGGCGCCATCGAGGAGATCCAAACATCATGTTGGTAGCTGTCCCCAAGGAGATCAAGAATCACGAGTACCGGGTCGGCCTCACGCCGGACAGCGTCCGCGAATTTGTCGCCCATAGACATGAGGTACTCGTGGAGACCGGCGCCGGCGAAGGCATCGGCTGCTCCGACGACGCTTACGAAACCTGTGGCGCTCGGATCGTCGCCAACGCCGAAGAACTCTATCGCGCGGCCGATTTGATCATCAAGGTCAAGGAGCCGCAGTCCGAGGAACGCCGCCGGCTGCAGGAAGGGCAGATTCTCTTTGCCTATCTGCACCTCGCTCCCGATGCGATCCAGACCCGCGAACTGCTGCGCAGCAAAGCCGTCTGCATCGCTTACGAGACGGTTACCGGTCCGAACAATCAGCTGCCTCTGCTCACTCCCATGTCGCAGGTGGCAGGCCGAATGTCCATTCAAGCGGGTGCCTATTGCCTGGAACGGGTTCATGGCGGCAGCGGCATGCTCCTGGGGGGGGTTCCTGGCGTGCCACCGGCCCGAGTCGTTGTAATCGGGGGCGGTGTGGTAGGCCAGAACGCGATCGCCATGGCACTCGGAATGGGCGCCGAGGTCGTGGTCCTCGACCGTGATCTCGAAGTGCTGCGGCGGCTCGCCTATCATTTCGGCCCAGCCTTGACCACCGTGTACTCCACACGGACAGCTCTGGAGCAATACGTTCTGCAAGCCGAACTGATCATTGGTGCCGTGCTGGTCGCAGGGGCCGAAACACCGAAGCTGGTTACCGCCGAGACGGTACGCCGGCTCAAGCCCGGCACCGTCCTAGTGGACGTAGCAATCGATCAAGGCGGTTGCTTCGAGACGTCACGGCCAACGACTCACGCCGACCCCACTTACATCGTGGACGGCGTAGTGCATTACTGCGTAACCAACATGCCCGGCGCCGTCCCAAAGACTTCTACATTTGCGCTCAACAACGCCATTTTGCCCTACGCGCTTGCAATCGCCGACAAGGGTTATCGGCAAGCCATGCTCGATGATCCGCATCTGCGCCAGGGACTCAATATTCACCAGGGACAGGTGACCCACCGCGCCGTCGCCGAGGAACACGGCTACCCGTTCGTCGAACCGTTAGCGGCTCTGCAAAGCACGCACTGAACAGAGGATAGGCAGGAGGCAGTACTGATTTTTCGATTCCACATTTGCAACTAAACTGTGACAAGCACCCGTTGCAGCCAGTTCAGCAGCCAATCGGCACAGCGCTCCCAGCCCGGCTCGATCATGAACATGTGGGCACGATCGATCAGCACGAGCAATTCGGCGCCCTGATAACGAGCGATCTCGCGCTGCATCGGAAAAACGCAGATCCGATCAGCCGTACCCGCTATCACCAAGCGCTTGAACGCGCGCCCTCGCAAGTTGTCGAGTTCACGGTTGAGGCCGCCCCGCAGCAGCCCCAACAGGGCCGTACTAGACTCCGGACCGCAACGAGAGAAAACCTGTTGATGCTGTTCTCGGGGCAACCGGTTGAGGACCATCCGGCGCATGGAGGGCAAATGCGGGCGAACCACCCCGCGGCTTAGGAACGCCGGCAGGGCGCGAACCGCCTGCACCGGAAACCAAACATGCCACGGCGGCCGATGAAAACGCACGCCGGCCACCGGAGCCGGCGCGGCCAGAATCAGCGCCGCCACCTCGCACGTGGCCGCCACGGCCTGCACCAGAGCGCCCCCCATGGAATGGCCGATCAACACAGCTTCCGGCAGCCGCTCGAGCACATGGTGGACATCGCTGACATAATCAAGCAGCCGCACCCGCCCCAGCGCCTGCACCGAATCGCTCGGAGGATGTCCGCGCAGCGCCAGCGCGTGGCAATCGTAGCCCGCTGCCGCGAATCGCTCCATGAAGCCCCGCCAACACCAAGGCCCCGCGCCGGCCCCATGCACGAACAAAACGGCTCGCCCGCCGCCGTTAAGACGCTCCACCTGCAGCATCCCGACCCGGTAGTGAGTCCAGATGTGCGCACCGGCCGGTGCGGACCGAGCAACGGACATGCCCGCGCCTCGCCTCAGCGAAGCGTTGACCGATCAACCGTGCGATTTGGCATGACCGCCGGATTTCGGACGGATTTTCTCACGGATGCGGGCCGCTTTGCCCTGGCGGTCACGCAGATAATAAAGTTTAGCCCGGCGCACCGCGCCACGGCGCTTGACCTGGATACTCTCGATCAACGGGCTGTAGAGTTGAAAGGTCCGTTCAACACCCTCGCCGTGGGAGAGCTTGCGCACGATGAAAGAGGAGTTGAAGCCACGGTTGCGCTTGGCGATAACTACACCTTCGAAGGCCTGGATGCGCTGGCGGTTGCCTTCCTTCACCCAAACGTTGACACAGACGGTGTCACCGGCGGCGAAAGCATCGCGCTCGACCCCCGCCATCTGTTCCTTTTCGAGCTCCTGAATGATATTACTCATGATCTCGTCTCCCCTAGCGTCCCCGAATCGCCCTGGTATTCATCGATGAACTCCTGCAGCAGCAATCTGGCTTGTGCATCGAGCACGCAGCGCGCTAGCAGGTCAGGGCGGCGCAGCCAAGTCCGACCCAACGCCTGCTTGTGCCGCCACCGCGCCACAGCTTGGTGATCTCCGCTCAGCAACACTTCGGGCGCTCGGCGACCACCGATCTCAACCGGTCGTGTGTAGTGCGGACAGTCCAACAAACCCGCGCCAAACGAATCCTGCCCGGCCGAGCCCGGGTGCCCCAGCACTCCTGGCACCAACCGTGACACGGCATCAATGATGACCATGGCCGGTAGCTCGCCACCGCTGAGCACGTAATCACCGATCGAACACTCCTCATCGACCTCGGTCTCGATGAGCCGCTCGTCAATGCCTTCATAGCGCCCACACAACAGGATCAGGCGGGAGCGCTGCGCCAGCTTCTGCACGCACGCCTGATCCAGGAGTCGGCCCTGCGGACTTAAACAGATGACGCTGGCCCGGTCGGCCACTGCGGCGCGGGCCGCCTGGATGGCATCACGCAAGGGTTCCACCTTCATGACCATCCCTGGGCCACCGCCGTAGGGGCGATCGTCAACGCTGCGGTGACGATCACGCGCATAATCGCGCGGATTCCAGACCACCAACTGCAGCAATCCGCGCGCGCACGCTCGCGCCGCAATACCGTGGCTGACCGCGGCCCGGACAAAGTCCGGGAAAAGGGTTATCACGTCGAATCGGATGCCGCCGCCCGCATTCATTCTCCGGCCCTGGGAAAGCTGGCAGTTCGACGGTGACGCAACCCTCTGCCGGCGCGATCAGGCCCGGCCACTAGAATTGCGGATCCCAATCGACCCGGATCAGTGCCGCATCGAGATCCACCGTGAGGACATCTCGTCCCAGCACGAAGGGAATCAGCCGTTCACGGTCGCCGACAACCACGAGCACGTCATTGCCGCCTGTCTCGAGCAGGCGACTGACCCGACCGAGATCGACACCCTCGAGCGTTTGGACGCGCAGCCCTATCAGATCCGCCCAATAATATTCCCCCGCCGGCAACGGCGGTAATGAAGCCCGCGGTATTGCAATATCGCAACCGACCCGGGCGCGCGCTTGATCACGTTCGGCGACGCCCTTGATCTTTGCCAACCAGCCCTTGCCGTGCCGACGCCAATCGGCCAGCTCCACTGGCTGCCACTGGCCCGGCCGCCCCACCAGCCATTGGTGATACTCGAATGCGCCTTGCTGCGGGCGGGTATAGGAGTGAATCTTCACCCATCCCTGCACGCCATAGACGCCTACGATCCGCCCAATGATGATTCGTCGCCCCGCATGGGGCTCTCGAATCACCGGCGTGCCTTCAAGCCGGCGCGGTCTCCGCCGCAGCACCCTTGCGCGCCTTGGCAATCAGCTGCGCAGCGCTCTCCGAGGGCCGCGCGCCTTGCTTCAACCAATACTCGGCTCGCTCCAAATCGAGCTGCAGCGGGATCTCGTTACCGGCGGCGATCGGGTTATAAAAGCCCAACCGCTCGATGAACCGCCCGTCGCGCCGACTGCGAACGTTTGCCACAACCACATGATAGAACGGCCGCTTCTTCGCGCCACCTCTTGCCAGACGAATGGTAACCATTTTGCCTGCGATTAGCCCCTTGAGTCGGCAAACTGCCAAGTTGTGTAATTGAAGCGGCGCATTCTACTGGAATCCGACCGCGCGTGCAGCAATTGTATGGCCTGCGCGTTCAACCGCCACCCAATCCCGGCGGAATGCCGCCTGGGGGCATGCCACCGCCGAACTGGCGCATCAGCTGTTTCATACCGCCCTTGCGGAATTGTTTCATCATCTTCTGCATCTGTTTGTGCTGCTTGAGCAACCGATTGACGGCCTGGACCTCAGCCCCGGCACCAGCGGCGATACGGCGCTTGCGCGAGCCGTTGATGAGCTCGGGCCGACGCCGCTCGAGCAAGGTCATGGAGTTGATGATCGCTACCTGCCGGCGCACCAGCGTATCGTCGATTTGCCCCTTGACTTGCTCCTGCATCCGCCCTAAGCCCGGTAGCTTTTCCATTATTCCCGCCAATCCGCCCAGGCGGTTGATCTGCAACATCTGTTCACGCAGATCATCCAAATCGAAGCTTTTACCCTTCTTGAGCTTCTGAGCCATCCGCTCAGCTTCGCGACGATCGACGCTGCGCTCGACCTCTTCCACCAGAGTCAATACATCGCCCATGCCCAGAATGCGCGAGGCAATGCGGTCCGGATAGAACGGCTCCAGCGCATCGGTTTTCTCTCCCACCCCGATGAATTTGATGGGCTTGCCAGTCACATAACGGATCGACAGCGCGGCCCCTCCGCGGGCATCGCCATCGGTTTTAGTCAGAATGATGCCGGTCAGCGGCAGCGCCTCATCGAAAGCCTTGGCCGTATTGGCGGCGTCCTGGCCGGTCATACTGTCCACCACGAACAGTGTCTCGACCGGTTGCACCGCCGCATGGATGCGGCACACCTCATCCATCATCGCCTGATCCACATGCAGCCGGCCGGCCGTATCCAGCAGTAGCACGTCATAGTAGTGCTTACGGGCATACTCCAAAGCCGCACTGGCCGCCCGCACCGGATCGTCGCCGGCCTGGGTCGGGAAAAACCCGATCTCGACATCCCGGGCAAGGCGCTGCAACTGCTCGATCGCCGCCGGTCGATAGACGTCCAAGCTGGCGGTGAGGACTTTTTTCTTTTGGTGCCGCAGCAACCAACGCCCGAGTTTGGCGAGACTGGTCGTCTTTCCCGAGCCCTGCAAACCCGCCACCATTACGGCAGCCGGAGGTCGAACGTTGAGCTCGAGCGCGTCGTTGCGCGCGCCCATCATCCGCACCAATTCATCGCGGACGATCTTGACGAAAGCCTGACCCGGCGTGAGGCTTTTCAGCACCTCCTCACCCAGCGCCCGCTGCTTGACCTCGTCGATAAAAGCCTTGACCACGGGCAATGCAACGTCCGCCTCCAAAAAGGCCAGGCGGACCTCACGCAGCGTTTCCTTGATATTGTCCTCGGTCAATCGACCCTGGCCGCGCAGCCGCCGGGCGATCCCATCGAGTCGGTCACTCAAGTTATTAAACATGGCCACGTCGTGATGTCCTCGCACTGATTGCCCGGATTATACCGTGCGGGCAATTTTCGTTGGGGCTCGAACAACTGGGAGTTCTATGCGATTATGCGCCGGAGCCTAGACCAGCGCTCAACACGAGCTGATGAATCATACGTCGTTGACTTTTATTGCCTCCGGATTGTACTTGGCCGCGAGCACGGGGCTTACCTTACGTCTGGTATCCCGACCCGGCGGCAGGACGATCCGTAACGCCAGCCTGCTGCTCGCTTTGCTGGCGGTCACCGCGCATGCCATGCAGGTTTACCAGACCACTTGGACCGCGACCGGGCTCAATTTGAGCTTTTTCAATGCGGCTTCCCTGGTCGGCTGGCTGATGGCCGCGTTCCTGCTGCTGGCGACGCTGCGCCAGCCCGTGGAGAACTTGGGGATCGTTATTCTTCCAGTTGCCGCCGTGACCGCTTTGCTCAGCTTAATCTTCGGCCGCACCCAAGCCAGCAGCGCCCCCATCGGGGCCAACATCGACTGGCACATCCTCTTCTCCATGGTGGCCTATAGTCTGCTCGGCATCGCCGCTGCGCAAGCCCTCCTGCTCTGGGTGCAGGAATATCATCTGCGCAATCGCCACCCCGGTGGCTTCATTCGAATGCTGCCGGCTTTGCAAACCATGGAGGATATACTGTTCCAGCTCCTGCGGTTGGGCTTTGTCGTGCTGACGATCGCACTTATCACCGGTGCATTGTCGCTCGACAACATTCTCGCCCAGCATCTGGTCCACAAGACCGTGCTCTCGATTACGGCCTGGATCGTGTTCGCCGTATTGCTTTTCGGGCACTGGCGTTTCGGTTGGCGCGGGCGCACGGCCATACGCTGGACGCTCGGTGGTTTTATCGCCCTCATGCTGGCTTATTTTGGTACCAAGTTGGTGCTGCAGTTCATCCTCCATCGTTAGCCGAAGGAGGCTGCCGGATCGACCGTCAGCCTCGCTACAATTCCCCATAAGCCCACAAGACGTCTCACGATAATCCAGGGGTAGCTTGCTTGCACGAGATCCCATTAGGCGTTCTATTCGGACTGCTCGGGGTGCTGATTGCTCTGTCGGGCTGCTTCTCCGGCTCGGAAACCGCTTTGATGACGCTGAATCGCTACCGCCTGCGTCATCTCGCTCGCTCCGGACACCGGGGCGCGCGCTTGGCCGATCGGTTGCTGCAGCGACCGGATCGCCTGATTGGCTTGATTCTGCTCGGCAACAATTTCGTGAACATCCTGGCCTCTGCCGTAGCCACGGTGATCGCCCTGCGATTGGGAGGTGAGGGGGCAATCGCCGTTTCCACCGGCCTGCTCACGCTGATCATACTGATTTTTGCCGAAGTGACGCCCAAAACGCTCGCGGCCCTGCGCCCCGAACGACTGGCCTTTCCAGCCGCCTTCGTATTGGCCCCGCTGCTGCGGTTTTGTTACCCCCTGGTTTGGATCATCAACTGCATCACCAATACCTTGCTGCGACTGCTGGGCGCATACCCAGAGGATGCGGGCAGCGCCACTCTCAGCCGGGAAGAGCTGCGGGTCGTAGTCAACGAAGCGGAGGCCATGATTCCCCGCCGCCATCAGAAAATGTTGCTGAACATCCTCGATTTGGAGAAGGTCGAGGTGGACGACATTATGGTGCCCCGCAGCGAAATCGTCGGCATCGATCTGGAGGATAGTTGGAGCGAAATACTCGAGCAGATCGCCGGCAGCCAGTACACGCGCATACCGGTCTATCAGGGGAGCATCGATGATATACAGGGCCTTCTACATGTGCGGCAAGTACTTACCAGCGTACTGCGCAGCACACTGACCCGGGAAGAACTCATCGCCAATCTGAGCGAGCCCTATTTCATCCCGGAGGGCACCCCGCTGCCTGTTCAGCTGCTCAATTTCCAAGCCAAACGCCGCCGAATCGGCCTGGTGGTCGATGAATACGGGGAAATCTTAGGATTGATTACACTGGAGGATATCCTCGAGGAGATCGTGGGCGAGTTCACCACCGATCCGGCCGCCGCCATCCAAGACGTGTATCCGCAGCCCGACGGCAGCTTTCTGGTCGACGGCAGTGCGAGCGTGCGGGAACTCAATCGGCTGCTCAAATGGAACATGCCGGTAAACGGCCCAAAGACGCTCAATGGGCTCATACTCGAGCACCTCGAGGCCATCCCTGAACCGGGCACCAGCCTGCTACTCGACGATTACCCGGTCACCATCATCCAGACCGAGCGCCACAAAGTGAAAACGGCTCGGATTCAGCCTCGCCGCCGACGCCGACATAGGACGCAGCCGACCGAGTAGCCGGATAACCTGCTCGCCGTTTGACACGTGGCTGGCAGCAGATCTACGCAGAGCAACCGGTATCCGCTTCCGAGCGCCGTCATCCCCGCCGAGACCGCCGCCAAACCGTGCCCTGCGGCGTATCCTCAAGGGTAATGCCCTGGGCCTGGAGCTCATCGCGGATGCGATCCGCCGTGGCAAAATCGCGGCTTTTACGAGCCAAGGCACGTTCGGCGAGCAGCGCCTCCACCCGCTCACTGTCGATACCGGCGGCTACCGGCGGCCCAGCGCCGTCCTTGAGGAAAACTTCCGGTTCCGCCTGCGCCAGCCCGAGCAACCCGCCCAATTCGCGCAACGTAGCGGCAAGCGCCGCCGCCTGGCTCGCGAAGCGGTCCCGTCGGCGGTTGATCTCACGAGCGAGATCGAACAGTACGGCCAATGCCAAAGGGGTGTTGAAATCATCGTCCATCGCTTGTCGGAAGGCCTCGCAGTAGGGTTCGGCCAACGTCGGAGAGGCTTCGGCAAACGGCAGGTCACGCAACGCCAAGTAAAGACGCTCCAACGCCGCACGGGCGTTATCCAAATCGCTCGTGGAATAGTTCAAGGGGCTGCGGTAGTGGCTCGAGAGCAGAAAGTAGCGGATTTCCTCCGGACGGTAGACCTGCAGCACCTCCCGCACCGTGAAGAAGTTGCCCAAGGACTTGGACATCTTCTCGTCGTTGATGCGGATATGGCCATTGTGCATCCAAAAGTTGACGTAGCGCCCACCCCAGGCCGCCTCGGATTGGGCGATCTCGTTTTCGTGGTGCGGAAACTTGAGATCCAAACCACCGCCATGAATGTCGAAATGCCGCCCCAAACAGGCACCGGCCATAGCCGAACATTCGATGTGCCAACCGGGGCGACCCTCGCCCCAGGGCGCCGACCAGCAGGGCTCGCCAGGCTTGGCCGCCTTCCACAACACAAAATCGGCGGCATCCCGCTTGCCGGTCTCGGGCTCGACCCGGGCCCCGGCACGCAGTGCCTCCAACCGCTCACCGGAGAGCCGGCCATAGTCTTCGAAGCGCTCTACAGCATAGTAAATGCTGCCATCGTCAACGGCCTGGTAAGCGTAGCCGCGATCCAAGAGACGCTGGATCAGCGCAACGATCGCATCCATATAGGCCGTCGCCCGCGGCTCGGCGTCCGGGAGCAGACAGCCAAGGGCTGTCGTGTCTTCGTGCATTGCCGCGATGAAACGCTCGGTCAAAACGTTCACGGGCTCGTCCAACTCGGCGGCGCGGCGGATGATCTTGTCATCCACATCGGTGATATTACGCACGTAATTCACTCGATACCCGACTGAACGCAGATAACGAACCACGGTGTCGAATACCACCATGGCCCGAGCGTGACCGAGGTGGCAATAATCGTAGACCGTCATGCCGCAGACATACATGCGGACGCGGCCGGATTCGATCGGCCGAAACGGCTCCTTGCGGTTGGTCAAACTGTTGTAAATGTAGAGCATTGCTATCCGGCTGCCTTTATCGGGTGCGGGCCAGCTCGCCGGCCCGGCGCAATCGCTCGCGTAGACGTTGGGGGCTCATCAGCATCAGCAGCCCGGCCAGCTCCGGGCCATGTGGTTCCCCCGTAAGCGCAAGCCGCAACGGCAAAAACAAGGAGCGCCCGCGCAGACCGGTTACCTGGCGCAACCGTTGCAGCGATAGCCCCCCGTCCTCGTCAACCAGGTGGAGCGCTGTCTCGAAGAACTCTGCACCGGCCCCGCGCAGGATCTCGCGCGCGGACTCATCTGGCGGCGGCAGCGACCCGTAGATCCGCTCGGCCCAATCCTGGAGTTCGTT
This sequence comes from Nitrococcus mobilis, assembly GCA_024102725.1. Taxonomy (GTDB): domain Bacteria; phylum Pseudomonadota; class Gammaproteobacteria; order Nitrococcales; family Nitrococcaceae; genus Nitrococcus; species Nitrococcus mobilis_A. The sequence goes on along the minus strand of JAGFJL010000162.1, from coordinate 22,314 downwards.
GGGGAAGCGCACGTTGGCACGCAGAACTTCCACGAAACGCCGCCGCTGCTCGGCCGGCACCCTGGCACCGCCGAGCCAGGTCTCGAGCACCGCAGCCGGGGCGTCGGCCACCGCCTGTTGCTGCCAATAATCCAACTGCTGCGGGTCGAAATGCGCTGGCGAGCGCCCGATCCGTTGCACTTCAAAGGCATAAGCAAGCTCCTTGAGCCCCTGCAGACCGATATCACCGTAGGCATGGCCCAGCCGCGCCAGGTAGTTCAACAGCGCCCCGGGCAGATAGCCCGCCTCACGCAGCGCCGCCACCGAGCGACTGCCATGGCGCTTGGCGAGCGGCGCACCGTCGAGCCCCACGATCATTGGCAGATGGCCGTAGCGGGGGGCGCGCAACCCCAGGGCTTCCAGTAACAGCAACTGGCGCGGGGTATTGGCCAAATGATCCTCGCCGCGCAGCACGTGCGTGATCCCCATGAGCGCATCGTCCACGGCGTTGCAGAACAAGAAGGCGGCCGAGGCATCGGCCCGGCGTATGATGAAATCACCGAACTCGTCCGTAGCGGCGTGCTGTTCGCCACGAACCAAATCCGAGTAAACAACCGTACGCCCCGCGGGGACGCGGAAGCGAAGCGTAGGCCGCTCACCTCGGCCGCGCCGGGCCCGGATTTCGGCATCGGTCAAGCGCCGGCAAGTGCCCAAATATCGGGGCGGCTGCCGGGCGGCCAGCTGTGCCTCGCGCTGGTATTGGAGCTCTCGGTCGCTGCAGAAGCAAGGATAAGCTTGGCGAGATTGCTCGAGACGCGGATAGAGTTCGGCATACAACGCCGCACGTTCGGACTGCCGCCAAGGTCCGCCAGGCCCTGCGCGTTGCGGCCCTTCATCCCAGTCCAGCCCGAGCCAGAGCAGCTCCTGCATGAGTGCCGTTGCGGCCCAGGCGGAGCTGCGCTCGCGATCGGTGTCCTCGATACGCAGCACGAAGCAGCCGCCCGCCGGCCCGCGGGCGAGCAGCAGATTGAATAGCGCCGTGCGAAGATTACCCAGGTGCATCAAGCCCGTAGGGCTGGGTGCAAAGCGGGTCTTGATAGGGCAGGATTGCATAGGCGCTCAATCGTAAACGAAAAGCCTCGGATGGACACAAAATCGGTCAGCGGCATTGCAAGTCGCAGTGCGCTGGCCCCAAGGAGTCGGCAGCCTCGATGCATAATATCCATGATACCAATCACCGACCGGTGTTATTCATCTCCGATCTCCACCTGGAGCCTCGCCGTCCTGCGGTGACTCGGCTATTCATCCAGTTCCTGGCGCAAAACGCACGGCAAGCGCAGGCGCTGTATATATTGGGTGACCTTTTCGAAGCCTGGATCGGCGATGATGCCCTCGACACCGAAGACCCGGTAATCCATGGGCTAAGAGCACTCACTACCGCCGGTGTCCCGGTGTACGTGATGCGGGGCAACCGCGACTTTCTGCTCGGTGAGGGCTTCAGCCGGGCCACCGGCGCATTCCTCCTCGACGATATGAGCCGCATCACGCTGGATGGAGTGCAGGTACTGCTGCTGCACGGCGACACGCTGTGCACCGATGACATCGAATATCAGCGCTTTCGCGCCGTGGTCCGCGATCCGCATTGGCAGACGGAATTCCTGGCCAAACCGCGCGCGCAGCGGTTGGCCTATGCGGCCCGGGCACGCCGCGAGAGCACCGAGCACAACCGTCGCACCGATACGGCCCGGCTGGACGTGAGTCCGCACAGTGTCCAGCAGATCCTGCGCGAACAGGGCACGCGTCATATGATTCACGGCCACACCCATCGGCCGGGCGTACATCGCTTCGAGCTCGACGGCGAACCGGCCCAGCGCATCGTGCTAGGTGACTGGTACGAGCAGGGCAGTCTCCTACTCTGCGAGGGCGGCCGCTGGCAATTGCGGCAACTGGCGCTGGGCGAGGTGCCCACCGCCACCCCCCGAAGCCGCTAGTAGACCGCATCGGGGGCTCCATAGAGCTCATCCGCCCGATGCACAAACGAATCCACCAGCGTATTGGCCACTTGATGAAACACGCGGCCGAACGCCATCCCCAGCAGCCGGTTCGCGAACTCGAACTCGAGGTCCAAGGCCACTTTGCAGGCATTGCCCGGCAATCCGTGGAAACGCCAGAAACCGCTGAGGTGCCGGAACGGCCCCTCGACCAGACGGATGTCGATCATCTTACTGGGATGGAGCCGATTCTGGGTAGTGAAAGATTTCTCCAACCCGCTTTTGGCGACAACGATCATCGCACGCACACAGTCCTCATCCCGCTGCAGAACTCGACTCTCCTTGCACCAGGGAAGAAAATGGTGATAGGCATCGACATCCTCTACGAGCCGGAACATAACCTCAGGCGAGTACGGCACCAGGGCCGAACGCGAAACGAGTGTCATAAAACTTCCCAATCCAACAGCCAGTCCAGAGGTGTAGTGCATCGCCCTATTTGGCACGTGCCAAATGGGCGATGCACTACACTAATCCCATGGCGTGGAGGAACAGCAAAACCACGGCCACGGGTGTAGTGAACCGTATCAGGACGAGCCATAAACGATAACCCCAACCGCCGCCCAGTTCGATTCGGCTGCTGTCCGCCGACATTCGCCAACCGACGAACAGCGCGGTCAGTAGCCCGGTCAGCGGCAGCAACAAGCCGGTAACAAAAAAATTCAACACATCGAAAAAAGTGCCCCGTCCGAGGGGAGACCAGCTCCCCAACGGCTGCAGATGCGACCAGAGATTGAACGAGAGCAGCGATAGCACTCCAAGCGACCACACCAGAACACCGACCAAGCTGGCCGCGAGCGATCGCTCGACCCGCCAGCGCTTCATTACATAGGTAACCGCCGGTTCGAGCATCGAAATCGCCGAAATCCAGATGGCCAACACCAGCATGGTAAAGAACAACGTGGCCATGAGCTGACCACCGGGAATTGTGCCGAAAGCAAGTGGCAACGTCTGGAAGATCAGCCCCGGTCCCGGCACAACACTCAAACCCGCCTGAAAGACCACCGGGACCAGGGCAAGGCCGGCCAACAGCCCGACCAGCGCATCGGTCAACACCACTACAGGCGCAACGGCCAGCAAGGATACCCGCTCCGGAGCATAAGCGCCGTAGATCACTAACGCTCCCAACCCCAGGCTGAGCGAGAAAAAGGCATGACCAAGAGCAGCCAGCAAGGCGGTGGCATCCAGCCGAGCAAAGTCCGCCCGCAACAGGAAATCCACGGCCCGATCGAAACTCGGCTGGCCATGGGCATAGAACACCAAGATCCCGAGAATCGTCAACAACACCGGCACGAACCAGCGCACAGCCTCCTCGAGACCGTAGCGCACCCCTCGGCCGACCACGAGGATCGTCATTGCCATAAACAGGGTATGCCACGCCAGCAGGCGCTCGGGATCATCCGTGAGCTCCTGAAACAGGCGCGCGGCCGCCACCGCGTCAAGCTCATGGAAAGCCCCGGCGGCCGAACGGAATACATACGCCATGCTCCAGCCGCCGACAATGCTGTAGGCTGAGAGCGCCAGCATGCCCGTGACGCTGCCGAGCCAGCCGATCACCGACCAACCCCCGCTTAGCCCCTCTTCACGAGCGATGCGCAGCAGGCCGTAAATGGGCGTGCAGCGACTGCGCCGCCCGAGCATGAGCTCGGCCACCATAAGCGGTAATCCCACGGCAACCACGCAGGCGAGATAGACCAACACGAAAGCACTGCCGCCGTATTGCCCCACCAAATAAGGGAATCTCCAAATATTGCCCAGCCCCATAGCCGAGCCGATGACAGCAAGGACAAAGATGAAAGGGGACGACCACTGGCCGTAGCGCGGCAATGGTTTTGAGCGCAGCGGCCGCGCTCGGACCAGCGATCGAAGCATGCCTGGGTGGACTCCCCTACCGCAGTGTGCGCCACTCACGCGCTAGCGACGCTGCGAGTTGGCACTGCGGGGGGCAGCGCGGATAGAATAATGCGCGTGAGCAAGCAAAACTCCAAAATCAAAACGGGCGGCAACTCTACCATCAGCGTTAACCGTCGGGCCCGACACGACTACCACCTCGAGGACACCTTCGAGGCCGGCCTCGCATTGCAGGGCTGGGAGGTAAAGGCCCTGCGTGCGGGTCGGGGGAGTTTGCAGGAGAGCTACGTCATCATCAAGGATGGCGAGGCCTGGCTCATCGGCTGCAATATCTCGCCCCTGCCGACGGCGTCCACTCATATCCAGCCCGACCCGATTCGCACCCGCAAGCTGCTGCTGCACGAACGAGAGCTCAGCCGACTGATCGGCGCCACCGAACAGCGCGGCTACACCCTGGTGCCGCTCAACATGCACTGGAAACGGGGGCGGGCCAAGCTCGATATCGCCCTGGCCAAAGGCAAGAAGAAATTTGACAAGCGCGCCGCCCAGAAAGAACAAGACTGGCAGCGCGAGAAGCAGCGTCTCCTCAAACACCAACGGTGACTAGCGTAGTGCGTCGCCGGTCAAACGCTCTTCAGCGACTGAGTCAGTTGCTGCAAAAATAGCCGCACCTCCCCGGGATTCTCCAGCGCATAGTGCGCGGTCGTAGGATGGTCATCGTCACGCACCAGAATCCCGGTACCGCGCCGGCACACGATCCGGAAAGCGTTCTCGTCGGTCCGGTCATCGCCGATATAGATCGGGTGCCGCCGCCCGCTGGCGTCCAGCTGTGGCAGAAGCCACTCCACGGCCCTGCCCTTGTCCCAATCGAGGCCCGGCTGAATCTCGATTACCTTCTTGCCCGGCGTGACTTTTAGTTGCGGATGTGCCGAAAGCACTTCTTGTACCTGGGTTTGAACTTGTGGCACATCGGCTTCTGCGACCAGACGAAAATGCACGGCGAGGGAAGAGCGCTTGCGCTCGAGGAGCACACCGGCAATACAAGCCAAGCCTTCTCGCAAGTGTTGCTCTACCGCATCCAGCGCCGGCAGGTAAGCCTGCACAGCCTCGAGCGGATGATTCTCGCCCGCCAGGTTCTCCATATCGAAACCATGATTGCCCACGTACACCAACCCTGGCACATCGATTAGCTCTCTCAGCACGCTCAGCTCACGGCCGCTCACTATGGCGACGGGCATAACCGAGACCAACTCGCGCAGGATAGCTCGTGTCTCGGGTGCGAGGACCGCCAATTCCGGGCGCTCTACGATGGGTGTGAGCGTGCCGTCATAATCGAGCAGCATCAACAATCCATCTTTCCACGTCTGCAGGAGCTGCGGCAGCGCGGCAAGCCCGGAGGGTAACTGGGCCGCCCGCCGCGGCTGGCAATCCATCTCAGTCACGGTCACCTCGGTAAAAAAATCCGGTCAACACGTTATCTGCGCCGCGCTCAAGATAGACGAGGGACTCGCCCGAATCGGCCACCCCCCCGGCCAGGGCAAAGATATCGGCGTGCGCGGCATCGAGTTGCGCGTCTGAGAAAAGCGGCTGAGTGTTCCCCATAGCCATTCAACACCTGCCGACCCGTCGAGCGGCCGCGCCGATATCGGTCTATCCTAAATACATAGATATAAAAGTTACGCTGATTCGCACGTGAGTGCGTATGAACTGGCGCAAAATTCATCACCAGCTCAATTACGAAAACCTTGCCGATGAAAATGTGGCACATGCACGGGAGTGTTTACTGATGATGGAACACTGCCTGAACATATTTTGAGGCTCATTCCCCAAACCAACCTGGCGATGTCAAGTTAAAACGCATTGCCATGACCGAGATCAACACTTTCCGCCATTTTTTTGTCAGACTGTTTATGATGTGATAATCAGGCATGAGGTGTTTCCATGGCTGCCCACGATTCAGGGAACGAACGCCGACCGCGTAACCGCAGCCCCAGCGCCACATTCGATCACCAAACCATCGCAACTCCGCCTCCACCCAGCCAACGCATCATTATCGTCTCCAATCGACTTCCAATCATGCTGAATCGCTCCGAGCACGATAGCTGGGAGGCTAAGCCTGCAGCCGGCGGGCTGGTTGCGGCACTCCGCCCTATTCTGCAAAAACGAGGCGGTCTATGGGTGGGCTGGTCGGGCGCGGCGGACGTTGAAGATGCAGAACTCGCCACTGTTCTCGAGCACCTGGCGGCGAGCGATAACCTGCGTATGCAGGCTGTTGCCCTGAGCCGCGAGGAGATCGGTGGCTTCTATCAGGGCTTCTCCAACGGTGTTATTTGGCCATTGTTCCACGATAGGCCGGAAAACTGCAACTTCAGCACCGCCGACTGGCACACCTACTGTCGGGTCAATTGCAAATTCGCCGAAATACTGGCAAGAGAGGCGGCCCCCAATGATTTTCTCTGGGTTCACGACTACCACCTGATGTTGCTCGGGCGTGAGTTGAACCGGCTGCAGCTCCCGAACCGACGGGGGTTCTTTTTGCACATTCCGTTCCCATCCCGCGCTCTCTTCCACAAGTTGCCGTGGCGGCGGCGGATCATCGGCAGCCTGCTCGACTTCGATCTCATTGCCTTCCAAACGGATCAGGACCGGTACAATTTCCTGCGCTGTGCCGAAGCATCGATCGAGCGTTTCTCGGCCGCAACAGACGGCCCGCAGACGACCCGAGCGCGCTTTCTGATGCGTACAGCGGCGGGCGACCAAGTCTGGCGCCATGCCAAGATCGCGACTTTGCCGATTAGCATCGACTACTCGAAAATGGCCGCAGACGCCGCTTCGGCCCCAGTACAACACCGAATGGCACAGCTTCGCGCCGATCTGCAGGAACGGCGGATGATCTTGGGCGTGGACCGGCTCGATTATACCAAAGGCATTTTACATCGATTGCGCGCCTTCCGCCGGATGCTCGAACGCCACACCGAGTTACACGGCAAGCTCATCTTAGCCCAACATCTCGTGCCTAGCCGCGAGAGCATCGGCGATTACGCCCAGTTACGCCGCGACGTGGAACAACTCGTCAGCGAAATCAACGGCCGATTCAGCAAACCGGGTTGGATACCGGTCCACTACATGTATCACAGTCTGTCCCGGGAAGATCTGCTCGCCTACTATCGCACAGCGAGCATCGCCCTGATCACACCGCTCAAAGACGGCATGAACCTGGTCGCCAAAGAATATTGCGCCGCCCAGATCGAGGGCGACGGCGTACTGATCCTGAGCGAGTTCGCCGGCGCCGCTGCGGAGTTGCAAGTCGGCGCGTTGCTGATCAACCCGCACGATATAGAAGGTACTGCAGAGCGCATCTACCAAGCGTTCGTGATGCCCAGAGAAGAGCGGCTCGAGCGTATGCGGCGGTTACGCCGAGCCATCCGCGACCATGATGTTTTTCAATGGGCGGAGGCGTTCCTCACGGCGGCCAGCCTCCAACCATCGCCCGTAGCAAAGACTACACAGCAGGCGCGACTCAGTGCGGCAGCGAAATACTGATCGATCGGAGAATAGCTTAAAATACGGCTACGGCCGCGGCAAATACCGGATTCACGGCGACCCTGGCCCGATCGCCCGATCCTGTGCCGGCGACCTTCGAGCTTTACCCTGAGGAGACGCCCTTACAACGAGCAAGCAACACTCAGTCGGTCAGTCTCGCAAGGAACTTTTCCTTCTGTTAGACTCTCTTATGTTTGGTGAAGGGGGCGACTTGGTTTCGACGTAGGTCGCGAAACTTCAGGTGCATGTCGAGGACGTCGCTTACCTCGTAAAAAATGCGGCAAAAAAGATAGTTGCCAACGACGACAACTACGCCCTCGCGGCCTAAATAACCGCGAGCCGCTGAGCGGCGGATGCCTGTGGCTGCTTCTCAGCGGGCATATTACACAGGATAGCTTCAGGGACTGCCCGGATCTCTGAGGCGAAACCTTAACGGGCTCGCCGTGCGCGTTCCCTGCCCGTCGGGAGGCGGTCGGTTAAAAAAGAAAGACGCGGCTAAGCATGTAGACCCTGGAGCGGAGGTCTTGCGGACGCGGGTTCGATTCCCGCCGCCTCCACCATTTATATCCTTATATTTCAATAAGTTAAAAATGAATCAGCCGCTCTCGAAGCGGCTTTTCTCTGCACGCAATCATCGAGTGTGATTTCCTCTTTCGCAATTTTGCTCACTACCTACCTAACGCCGAATAGCCCCGATAGCCGCTCATAACCGCCCCTCACTCTGGTCCACTCCAAGACGAATGGCTGCTTTGTCGAATGAGAGTTCGCGATCAGCCTCGAGATCTTCGAGACCGACAATGACAGCACGGATGAACTCGGCACGCTCGTTAGCTGCGCTCAGTATCGAGCCGCCTTTGGTCGAATCGGTCATTTCATTGCGCATAATAGGGTTGTCATAAGCTGCTTTTTCGATCGCCATGTAAATCGTCGCGATGGCTCGGCGGTTCAAGTCTACCCCGCGCAGTCAGCTGCTCAAACTCATCGACCGACGGAAGAGTGCAAGACTAGCGACAAAGAAGGCGCCGCCTAGCCCGGCCATCAGTACGAGCTCGACCCAGACCGATTCGATCCCCGCACCGCGGAATGCCACTGCTTTAGCGAAGGCGAGGAAATGGCGCGAGGGCAGCGCCAGCGTCAGGCGTTGGACGATATCGGGCTGGCTCTCAACCGCCCCCATGCCGCCAGACAGCATGATCACGGGGATGATCACCATGATCACCAGCAACGCGAACTGCGCCATGCTGCGCGCCATCGTGCCCAGGAACATGCCGATCGCGGCGGCCGCCCATAGGTAGACCGCCGCACCGCCGACCAGTAGCGGCACCGACCCGGCCATCGGTACCTGCAGCGCCCCCTGCACGACAAAGAGCAGCGATCCCGTAAACGCCGTCAGCACCACCGCCATCGTCGCCAGTACCTTGGCCAGCGCCACTTCCACCGGAGTCAGCGGCATTACCATCAGATGCTCGATGGTGCCGTGTTCCCGTTCGCGCAGCATCGCCGCGCCGGTCAACGCGATCGTCAGCAGCGACAGTTGGTTGAGCAAGGAGGACACCGCCTTGAACCAAACCGGATTGCTGTTGGGGTTGAAGGCACGACGCAGTTCCAGCGTTAGCGGCGGATCGAGCGCGTTGGGGTTGCCCGACAGAAACGCGCGGGTTTCCGACTGAACGATATTGCTGATGTAGTCGGTGCCGAGCTGCGCTTGCGACACCGCGGTGGCATCAACCTGGAGCTGCGCAGCGGGCGCCTTGCCGGCAATCACGTCGGCTGCGAAGTTCGGTGGAAAGGACAGCACGAACATGATCCGCCCCGTGTCCATGGCGGCACCCGCCTGATCGGGGTTCATAGCAACCGGTGTCTGGAACCAGGGCGGCGCCAGCGCCGAGGAGATCTGCCTGCTCAAGGATGACTGGTCCTCATCCACGATGGCGATGGCGGCGTTGCGCACCGTATCGCCGGCACCGCTCGCCTCCAGCATCACGGCGACGACGAAGGACCACAGAATCAGGATCACCATCACCGGATCGCCGAGCACGCTCTTCAGCTCCTTGCCGAACAGCCAGAAGACGTTGCTCAGGCGTTGCATGATCACCGCTCCTGCTTGCGCAGCGCGAGGATGGCGAGCGCGGTGAAGACCGGGCCGAAAGCCGTCAGGCGAATCAGTGCCCCGCTCAGGTCGGTCAGTCCCAGCCCCTTGGTGAAGGTGCCGACGCTGATTGCCATATACCAGGTCGTGGGCCAGAAGGTCCCCATCACCCGTGCTGGGCCATCGAGCGATGAGACCGGCTCCATCATTCCGGAGAACTGCAGAGTCGGCATCACCGACAGGATGGTGCTCGCGAATACTGCTGTGACCTGGGTCGCCGTCAACATCGACACCAGCAGGCCAAAGCCGGTCGCCGCCACGGCGTAGACCAGCGCCGCCAGCGCGAGTACCAGCGGGTCGCCGTGCAAAGGCACACCCAGCACAAGCACCACGAGCGCCGTCAAAATGGCGAAATTCAGCAGCGTGATGCCGATGTACACGAGCTGCTTGCCGATCAGAAACTCTGCCCGCCCGGTAGGAGTGACGTAGAAGTTGGTGATCGTGCCGATCTCCTTTTCGCGCGCCACGCTCACAGCCATCAGGATCGCGGGAAACAGCAGCAACAAAAGTGGCGGAATCGAGGGCCCGATCGCGGGGAGGCTCGCCATCGCCGGGTTGTAGCGAAAGCGCGGTTCCAACACAACGGGAGCGGCCGCCGCCGGCTGCGACAGTACATCGAGCGCGGGTGCCGCTCCCGCGGGCCCGGCCAGTACATGTGCGTGCGCGCCCGACACATAGCTTTCGATGGTACCCGCGCGGCCGGTATCGGCCCCATCGATCGTCGCCGCCACCTCGGCGCCAGCGCCGCGTCGAAGATCGGCGCCGAAGCGCGGCGGAATCTGCAGCGCCAACGCCAGTTCGCCGCTGGCCAATCGGCCCTTCAGTTCATCGACGTCCAGTAGCGGCGCATGGCCGCGAAACCAGGCAGAATCCTCGAACGTCGAAAGATAAGCGCGGCTTTCGGGACTGCGGTCCTGATCCAACACCGCGAAGGGGATGTTGCGCACCTCTTGGGAAATGCCAAACGACATGATCAGCAGCAACAGTGCGCTACCCAAAAACGCGAAGGCAAGCCGCACGGGGTCACGGCGTACCTGCATCGCCTCGCGCGCCGTAAAGGCCAACAAACGGCGGAGACTGAAGCCGGAGCCATCGCGCGCACTACTGCAATTACTGATAGTGTCGTCAGGTGCGATCGCTAGCCCCGCATCGGCACTGGGCTCGGGCGGGATCTCGGCGGAGATATAGTCGACGAACGCGTCTTCCAGCGTCGCGGCATCACGCGAACGGATGATCGCCGACGGCGTGTCCGTGACCAGGACCCGGCCGGCGTGCATCAGCGACATGCGATCACAGCGCAGCGCCTCGTCCATGAAATGGGTGGAGATGAAGATCGTCACACCCTCTTTTCGGGATAGATCGAGCAGCAGACGCCAAAAGTCGTCGCGCGCTTGCGGGTCGACGCCCGACGTCGGCTCGTCGAGGATCAGGATGTCCGGCGCATGGATCACCGCCACCGCCAGCGACAACCGCTGGCGCAGACCCAGTGGCAACGCCTCGGCGCGCTGGTCGAGGTACGACTCGAGGCCGAAGCGCGGTACCAGATCGGCCATTCGTTCATCAGTCAGCGCACGGCCGAGGTGGAAGAGCCGGGCGTGCAGCAATAGGTTTTCGCGTACGCTCAGTTCGCCATAGAGCGAAAAGCTCTGCGACATGAAGCCGACGCGGCGCCGGGTCTCGAGATCCTGCGCATCGACCGGCTGGCCGAAGATCCAGGCCTCGCCTTTCGATGCTGGCAGTAACCCGGTCAGCATCTTCATCGTCGTGGTCTTGCCACAGCCGTTGGAGCCGAGAAAACCGAAGATCTCGCCCCGCGCGATGTCGAAGCTGACCGAATCGACGGCCGTGAAATCGCCAAAGCGGCGGGTCAGGGCACGCGCGCGGATGGCCGGTTCGCCGCTCGCGACGGGCTCGGTGGCATCCGGCGTGCGCTGCGTGATTGAATCGGCACGGGAGGGGCCCGACTGCAGCAGCGCGACATAGGCTTCGCCGACCGATCCGGTGCCGGTCTGGCTCATCAGCGCCTGCGGGTCGGCCTCGGCCAGCACGCGGCCCGCGTTCATCGCTACCAGATGGTCGAAGCGTGCGGCCTCTTCCATGTAGGCGGTAGACACCAGCACGCTCATCCCCGGACGATCGGCGCGAATCGCGTCGATCAGGTCCCAGAACTGGCGGCGCGATAACGGGTCGACGCCGGTGGTCGGCTCGTCGAGCAGCAGAAAATCCGGGTCATGGATCAGCGCCGAACAGAGCCCCAGTTTCTGCTTCATGCCGCCCGACAACTTGCCCGCGAGCCGGTCCAGGAACGGATACAGGCCGGTCGCGCGGGTCAGCCGGTCAATGCGCGCGGCGCGCTCGGTCCGCCCCAGACCGAACAGCTTGCCGAAGAATTCCAGGTTCTCGCGCAGGCTGAGATCGTGATAGAGGTTGCGCCCCAGTCCCTGCGGCATGTAGGCGATGCGCCCGCCGATGGCGGCGCGGTGACGCACATCAGCCATGTCTCCGTCCAGCGTCAGCACACGCCCTTGCTGCAGTCGCTTGGCCCCCGCGATCAAGCCCATCAGCGTCGATTTGCCGACCCCGTCGGGACCGATCAAGCCCACCATCCGGCCGGCCGGCAGTGCCAGCGTCACTTCGCGGAGCGCGGCGGCCTTGCCATAGCGGTGGCTGACACGCTCGAGACGGGCGACCTGTGCGGGCTGCGTCATGGCGAATTTGTGGAAGGTTCAGCGGGCGTGACGACCAGCGGCGGGATCAAGCCCTCCGGCCAGTCCGGCAGACTGCCGTCGTCTCCCACCAGCCGCACCCACGCCACGCCGCGCACGCCGGTTTTGACCTGGTCCATGCGCGCCGCAACCAGTTCGGCGGGAATACGCACGCGGACGCGGAACATCAGGCTCTCACGCTCGGTCACGGTCTCCACTTGCTTGGGCGTGAACTGGGCCTGTGGCGAGACGAACGACACCATCGCGGGCACCGAAGTGTTGGTCATGATGTCGGGGACAATGCGCGCCTCGTCGCCGATCCGGACGCGTGGTGCTTCGCTGGCGGGCAGGAAGAACTCCATGTAGACGTCTTCCAGGCTGACCAGCGTCAGCAACTTGCCCCCACTGCCAACGATCTCACCCGGCTGCGCCAGCCGGTAGAGCACCCGCCCCGCGCCCGGCGCTACCAACGTACTGTCGTCGATCCGCGCGGCGATCTCGGCACGCACGGCGACTTCGGCGTCGACAGCACGCTGCCGAGCCGCCACGTTGGCTTTGGCGGCAGTCAGCGCAGCTTGCGCCACTTGCGTCTCGGTGCGGCGGACGTCCAGATCCTGACGCGAGATCGCGTTGTGCGTGACCAGTCTTTCGGCCCGCGCTTGTTCGCTTCGCGCGAGCGCGAGCTTTGCTTCGGCCTCGGCCACTTGTGCCGCCGCCACGCCGACTGCGGATTCGGCGCTGGCGACTGCGGCATCGGCACGCATGAGCTGCGAATTCAGCTCGGTTGTGTCCATGATCGCCAACACATCACCCGGCGCCACGCGATCGCCCTCCCGCACGCGAATCTCGGCCACGCGCCCGGCCAGGCGTGGTGAGATGTCGATGAGGTCCGCCTCGATGCGGCCGTTGCCTCGCGCAAAACCCTCGGGTGGCAGACCCGTGGGCTTGAAGAACACCGTCCACACGGCGAAACCCAGAACCGCGAAAAGGGCGATGAGAACGATTGAAATGGAAATTTTACGGGGCATGTGTCCCTGCTCCTTCCACACGTGGTTCAGGCTTTTTCTGTTTCATCGCTCCTGCCTCCCGGCATCGGCTCGGTTTCGTGCTGACTGCCGCATTCCCACGCGTCGCGCGGCCGAACCGGAATCACGTCGCCAGTCTGCGGTCATGTCATTCCCCGCCCGATGGAACGAGTAGCGGCGAGGCGCCGGGCCGGCCCCGAAAGAACTGGTGACAGGCGACACAGCCGCTCGCGATTTCGCCGAGGCGCGTCGCCGCCTCCGCCATGTTGCCCTGGTCTGCGGCCTCCGCGAGTCTGAGTGCCGCTCCTTCCACCGCATCGTTCATGGCCGGCAACACGGACAGGGATTGGTCGTTGATCTTGTCGAGTGGGAAGTACGGGATTAGGCCACCGAACGGGATTCGGTGATCGGCCAGGCGCCGGGCACTGTCCGCGGCCTGCTCGGCATTATCGGTGGCCACTCCTGCGGCGATGCCTTGATACTCTGAAAGGATCTCCTGCATCACCTGCCGGAGAGTCAACTCCTTGCTGTGGCGCGTGTGGCTGCCATGCACTTTCTTGAGCGTTTCGCGCAGCCCCGGTGACAGCGCGAGGAACTTCTGCTGAAGCTCGGGCGTGAATTGCTCGACCATCGCGCGGTCCTCGGGCGACATACTCGCGAGCTGCGCTTGCGTCTCCGGTGTGAGACTGTCGGACGGCGGCCCCCCCGGCTGCAGCGCCAGCGATCAATGCCAGAAACATCCCCAACTTGAAGATCGTGCGCGTTCTGCAATGCATGTGAAGTCGGACCATGACAGCCTCCATTGTCGAGTGAATGAACAACGTTAGAGCCCCCCGGCGGCTTGCCACCATAGAAGGCTTGCAGGACTGCCACGATTTCTTCTGCGACGTCCACACGCGTGAACAGTTGGCGATCCTCCGCGCTGATAAAGCCCTCGTCAGTCAAGTACTCGAAGTCGACGGCGCGGCGCCAGAATTCAGTGCCTACCAGAACGATGGGGATGCGCGCCATCTTGCCGGTCTGCACCAACGTCAGTACTTCAAACAACTCATCGAGCGTCCCGAAGCCGCCCGGAAAGGCCACCAGCGCCCGCGCCCGCAGCAAGAAATGCATCTTGCGTAGCGCGAAATATTGAAACCGGAACGCAAGCTCGGGGCTGATGTAGGGGTTGGGCGCCTGCTCGTGCGGCAATGTGATGTTGAGTCCGATGGAGCGCGCACCGGCCTCGAACGCACCGCGGTTGGCCGCTTCCATGATGCCGGGCCCACCACCTGTGACGACGACGAAGTCGCATCGCTTCTCTTGCTGGAAACGCGTTGAGATCAGATGCGCGAAGCGCCGCGCCTCCTCGTAGTGGCGCGCCTGCTCCAGTCGACGTTTGGCAACGGCAAGCTGGCTCGCGTCATCTCCCGAGCTGGCTCGCGCGGCCGCGCTCCGAGATTCGCACGCGGCAAGTCGGGATCGCGCCTCTTCTTGGGAGACAATCCGCGCGCTGCCAAACACCACCACGGTGGAGCCAATCCCTTGCTCGCGCAACTCGCGTTCGGACTTGAGCAGCTCCAACTGCAGGCGCACCGGCCGCAGATCGTCGCTCGTCAGGAGACCCAGGTCCTCATAGGCAAGGCGATAGGCGGAGCCCTGCTTGATCGCGTGAACCAGCGCCTCGCGTTCGCCGACCGAGCTCGGTTCACGTGGCGCGGCTTGACCTTCGCTTCCGCTCACACCTGTCCCCCGGTCATAGTCGGACGTATCGTCAGCGCGGCCCCACCGAACCAAGCCATCGCGACGACCATGGCAATGCCGCCTACGAGTACCAGTACGGGCGGGGCGCCGAACAGCACTTCGGCGAGTATGCCGAGCGGCATCAGCATGCCGGTCAACGTCAACCATGAAATCCATTTCGAGGCGAACGCGCGAATGGGCAGCCGCAGCAGCAGGTAACCCACGACGATGTTGATGAACGCAAACAGATTGCCGTGTACGTGCGCCAGGCGCGATTCGAAGTGCTTGCCCACGGCGTACTCCGCGATCCACTGCTCTTTGCCAGGTGCGAAGTCGCGGAGGTAGATCAGCACGAACCCATATGCCATGAATGCAGCGAGAAACAGGAAACCCGCCGCGATATTTTTCTTGCCCTCCATGTCGCCCTCCTAGTCGGACTACAGTCAATCGAGATCAGTGTTGCTCCACGGTGCCTATAACTGCACGCTTTGGCCGAACTCCGCTACGGCCACTGCCCAGCCGTGGTCCGTTCGTACCTGCGGCGATCCGGTCGAGCAGCTCGTGCATCATGCGATTGATGGTGTCGAACCGGCGTGGTTCCTCGAGCATCTGTTTCGACGTCTCGACGTATCGACCCCCGACCATCTCGTCACCGCAATTCGCGATGAGCTGCCGCACGCTCGCCGGGGTCGTCTCCAGATGAAATTGCAGGCCGACGACGCGCTCGTCGTAGACATAGGCCTGGTTCGTGCACCCGGCGCTGGAAGCGATGTGGACAGAGCCAGGCGGAATGTCGAAGGTATCGCCATGCCAGTGAAAGACTCCGAGCTGCTGCGGAAAAGTCGCGAACAGATCACTCGTGGACGCCGCACGCGTCGTTTCTATCGGAAACCAGCCGATTTCCTTGTCAGCGTTGGCGTACACTCTGGCGCCGAGGACGTCAGCGACGAGTTACGCGCGGAGGCAGATACCGAGCATACGGCAACCCGCGGCGATCGCCCGCTCGATGAAGCGCTTTTCCTCTGTGAGCCACGGGTACGCGGCTTCCTCGTAGATGTTCATGGGTCCACCCATCACGACGAAGATCTCGATATCTTCGACCGGCGGAAGCCGCTCATCACGATAGAGGCGAGTTGTGCCGATATCGTGCCCCCCGCGCCTGACCCAGTCCTCGATACTTCCCAGTCCTTCGAATGGGACGTGCTGCAGGTAGTGGACGTTCATTGTGCGACTTTCTCCCCGGAGCCGGATGCGCCACCTGGGTTGCTCGGGAATAGCTGTTGCCACGCAATCGCGGCGATCACCGCCCAGACCAGCGTGCGCAGGCTCATGGCGATCACCGTACGTTGCTCGTAGGCGCCGCCGAGGAACACATGCACCCCGAAAGCCACGAACGTGACCGCGGTTGCCGAGACAATGGCAACGGCCAGCCATACCGCCCAGCTTCGTTGCATCCAGAGCCCGGCGCCGGTCATCATGTAAGCGAACCCCATGATGAAGTTGAACCAGAGCACGAAGGGTACGAAGTTCCCGGCAGCCATGCGTGCCGCCTCGTCGCCGAACAGAATTGTGCCGCCTTCCCTGATGGTCAGCACGCCGAAGCCAAGCGCGACCAGGGAGATGACCCATATCCAGGTGCTGCGCTGCTTGTGAATCGTCATCATTGCTTCCCTCGGCCGGCTTGTTTCGGATGTTCCCTCACGGCGCCCGCAAAGTGCGGAAAGGAGTCCCGGCCCTTCGCCCGCTTCCGCGTAAGGCACACCACGGACAGGATGAGCAGCGCGAGCGGTGCAAACATAAGGCGGGCGGATGTGGGGAGAGGTTTCATGGCGTGCTCCCAATACCGCGGACATATATGGCAAATACGCGAGGTGCGTCGATGAGCATGCGATCCACGTCTCCGGCGATCAGCGACTGCATAACGAGCCCCTGAACTGTGCCAATGAACAGCATTGCGGCGGCTTGGTCGTCCAACGTTGGCGATAGCTCGCCGCTCGCTTTTCCTCTCTGGATCAGGCATTGCAGTCGTTCTCCATATCGTTGAATCAACGTCTGGACGATGCGCTTGGCTGGCGTCGATCCAGGGCGCTGGAGTTCGCCGAACATCATTCGGGGCACGCCGGGATGCGCGACCACGAACTCGACGTGACTCAGGAACATCGCTTCCATGGCGGCCACGGGCGAATCGATGCCCTGGGCCGCCTGATCGATCCGATTCAGGAGACGCTCGGCCACCCACTCCATCACCGCCTGCCAGATGGCATCTTTGTTCGGAAAGTGCCGAAACAGCGCGCCCTGCGTCAGATGCATGTGCTTGGCGATGGCAGCAGTGGTGATTTCGCTGGGGTTTTGTGCTCCAGCTAGCGCTACGACCGCATCTACCGTTACCGCGCGCCGCTCATCTGCGGGAAGCGGTTTCGAATGGGCACTCATGCGATGATCCCGTAAGATAGTAATTGATTACTAGCTTACGAAATGAAACGGCCTCGCGCAATATCGCGAGGCGATTGGGCCCACGATCTGGAGGCAACTAGAGGGCTTTTCTGCCGGTTAAGCGATGGATTATTAGGTCGATGTGATTGTCTCCGCGCCTTCCGGCCACCTGCCGGCGCAGGCGGCCATGGCCTGGGATGCCATGGCGCCCGCCGGAGACGGTGCTGCCTATCGACGACCTCGGCTGGCTGCAGCGTATCCGAGATGGTTGAGCGGCTCGTGGTGCGCTGCGGGCTGAGGTCCGTGTCGCCGCGTCGGCATCGCCAGCGAGCAGTCCCAGCACCACCACGGCCGCCTGGAAGCCGGTTGTCGGGAACGATCGATTTACCGGCCGGAGCCTTTCCCGGTTCCCCTGCCCGAGCTTCCGCCGGCACCCTGGCCGGGGCCCTGGCGTTCATAAGGCCTGTTCGGTTGGCCGGTGTTGCGGTCATTGGTCCGTGACTGCCGCTGCTGACGGTGCTCGACCCGAACCTGCTCGCGCTCACCGGATCCGGCTTCATTACGATTGCGCACCTGCTCTCGATTCTCCACCCGTTCCTGCTCGGCGGCTTGCGAACCGTCGGCGCTCGATTGGCGCTGTCCGCCCATCGTATCCGCGGGTTGTGCCCAGCCGGAGACAGCAGCGAGCAGGCCAGTGGCCAGCAGCAATGATCCCAGGGAGCGCCGGGATCGGGTTTTTGAAGAGTCGTTCATGATCAACCTCTATGTCTATTTATCTGCGTTTAACGTGATAGGTTTCTACGCTGCCAAGTGAGCGAACTTGCTCCGGCAGGCGTGTATTGGAGAATGTGAACTGGTTGGATCTGTTGCTATTCGTCGGCCGACATATGACGGCCGATCTGGAGATCCGGACTCTGTATACGTCGGATGATCTCCGTGGTTTCCCGGTGCTGGAGGCTGGTCCAGCGGCCTTGCTCGCCTACTGGGCGCCTGCCTCGGCACCGGCCGCAGGTGGTTGTCGGACACGATTGAAATGTTCAAGGAGCGGCTCGTGCCGGATTTCTTACCTGAACGGGCACTACTCCGCCCGCTTGCGACCGGTGATCATCGATCGAACCAGGTTCTCGCGGTGCATGAGGCTGGAGAAGCCGACGCCGGCCACATGCAGGATCACCAGCAGCAGAGACAGGTTGGCGAATACCTCGTGCACTTCTTCCAAGGCGTCCTCGTACTGTCCCGCGGTAAGCCAGCCGGCAAGAGGACCTGCACCTTCCTCCACCGCATACAGTCCGATCCCGGACACGACAGTGGCGGTCAAACATGCGAGCAGCGCGATCACCATCGCGCCGCCGGCCGGATTGTGACCCAGGTAGCGCGGCCCGCGGTGTCTCAGCGCATCGGTGAAGTAGTCCAGCACCGCGCGAGGGCCACGCACGAAGTCCGTGAATCGCGCATGCCGGGTGCCGATGAGCCCCCACAATAAGCGGAACGTGACCACGCCGCCGAGCACGTAGCCCGCCCACACGTGCACGCTGAGGAAGTCATCTTCCACCAGATAGGCCGTGAAGAAGGCAGCCACCAGCGTCCAATGGCAGATGCGCACCAGCGGGTCCCAAACTCGCACCCAGTCATCTTTGGTATTCATGATCATCACTCCTGCCGCGTGCGGCCCGGATCTTTCAACAACTCCCAATATGGGTCGCGGTCTCACCTGCTACCATCCGGCAAATCGCCAAGACGGCCGGCCTGCGGCCCGGGAGTACCGCCCTATGTCGAACGACCTGTCCCTGCGTGGCTCTGTGCTGGCCGCCATCACTCTGTTCAGCGTGGTGGCGTTGCTGATCGGCGTGGATCTGGTCACGGACTATCGGGAAGGCGTGAGCTGGGCGCACCTCTCCGTCGAGGCCGCCGTGCTGGTTGCTGCCGTGGCTGGCGTGCTGGTGCTGTGGCGGCAGCTGTATCAGTCCCGGACCGACCTCGCGCAGGCGCGTGTGGAGGCCAAGCAATGGCGGCAAGAGAATCAGCAGCTGTTGGCCGGACTATCCAGCGCCATCCAGACCCAGTTCCGCCGCTGGGCGCTGACGGGAGCCGAAACAGAGGTGGGGCTGTTGCTGCTGAAGGGGCTGAGCCACAAGGAAATCGCAGAGCTTCGCCGCACCAGCGAAAGGACTGCTCGCGAACAGGCCCGATCCGTCTACCGTAAGTCTGGGCTCGGTGGACGCGCTTCGCTGTCGGCGTTCTTCCTCGAAGATCTATTGCTCCCGCCCTCCGACCCGCAGATGGATGACCTCTGTTGACATCTCTGGGGGCCGAGACCCGCGTAAGGCGGTCGTCATTCAGCTCAAATGCGCAGCAACTGGCATTAAAAAAGGGCGAATTCATCTGGGGGTATCTTTGGGGGCATTTCAGGCATTTAGCACCGCAACCAATTGATTGATAAGGCGATATGATTGTCGCCGCCCCGTTCTCAGTTGGGGTTTTTTCTTGCCCGATCGCGCCGACTCCCGCGTGTTCGCGGGGATTCCTGCGGAAGCCTGCGGACTTCGGCATCCGGCCCATGGCCCCGTCCAGGGCCACATTCCTCTCTCTCCCGGCCGTTTTTCTCTCCGGTCTCGCTCCGGGAAACAGAGCCGAAGTCCGCAAAGGCCGCAACGCGGCCCCATACAGATCAATGGGTTACGCGCGGACGAATCAAGCGGTTTGATTGCAACATCGGCAGGCAAAGGAAACTATACCCGTTGTGTTTTGTCGGTAATTATTTACAACTACCGACGTTCCGCAACATTATGACGGCATGGACAGTTCGCACCAGAGCATTCTGGATCTTGCCGCCCGGCGCGGCCTTATTCGCCCACGCGATCTCGATGAGCGCGGGCTGCCCACTGTTGCCCTCACGCGGCTGGTGCGGCAAGGGCTGCTCCAGCGCGTGGGACGGGGTCTGTACGCGATTCCGAACCGGCCCGTCTCGGAGCACGGCGCGCTGGCCGAGGTGGCACGCAAACACCCGCAAGCCATCGTCTGCCTGCTGTCCGCACTGCGCCTGCACGAACTCACCACGCAGTCGCCGTTCGAGGTCTGGCTGGCGATCCCGAACAAGGCCCGCGCGCCCAAGATGGATTATCCCCCGCTGCGCATCGTGCGCTTCTCCGGCGCAGCGCTGACGGAGGGGATTGAGGAACACTCCGTCGATGGTGTGCCGGTGCGCGTGACCAGCGTCGCCCGGACGGTGGCCGACTGCTTCAAATTTCGCAACAAGATCGGCCTCGATGTCGCGCTGGAGGCGCTGCAGGAAGCCTGGCGCGACAAGCGTGTCAGCATGGATGAGCTGTGGCGCTTTGCTGAGCTGTGCCGAGTGGCCAATGTGATGCGCCCCTACATGGAAAGCCTGTCATGAACCAACGCAACATCGCCGCCTCGGTGCGCGCCCGACTGCTCAATCGTGCCCGCGAGACTCGGCAGGACTTCAATCTGGTCCTGACTCGCTATGCCCTTGAGCGCCTGCTATATCGGCTCAGCGTCTCGCCTCATGCCGACCAGTTCCTGCTGAAAGGCGCGCTGCTGTTCGACTTGTGGTTCGACATCCCGCACCGCCCGACGCGCGACGCGGATTTCCTGGGCTTTGGCCCGACCGAGCTGCCGCACCTCGAAGGCGTCTTCAAGGAGGTCTGCGCCATCGACACCGGCGATGGCGTGGCGTTTCGGCCAGACACCGTTCAAGCGGCCGAGATTCGTAAGGAGGCCAACTACGCCGGAGTGCGAGTCACCTTGCTCGGACTGATCGATGGAGCACGTTGCCCAATCCAGGTCGACATCGGCTTCGGCGATGCCGTCACGCCAGGGCCCGAGGATGTTCAGTACCCCGTGATGCTGCCGGAATTCGACGCGCCGAAGCTGCGCGTCTATCCACGCTACACCGTGGCGGCGGAAAAGCTGGAGGCGTTGGCCTCGCTCGGCATCGCCAACAGCCGCATGAAGGATTACTTCGATCTCTGGATCTTGTCGCGTTACACCGACTTCGACGGCGACACCCTGCGCCGCGCCATCCGGGCGACCTTCGATCGCCGCAAGACGGCACTGCCCACGGATGCCCCCTTCGGCCTGAGTGAGGGTTTTGTGCAGGACGCGCAGAAGCAGACACAGTGGCAGGCGTTTCTGGGGAAGAACAAGATCGAAGCGCTGAGCCTAGAGGACGTCGTGGCGATGCTTCGCGATTTTTTGCTTCCCGTCATCACGGCAGCGAACGCCGACACCCACCATCCGCAGCACTGGCAGGCTGGCGGCCCGTGGTCGCCAGTGGCGGGTTGAATCGCCTCAAAATCCAATCCGCGTGCGCTGCTCATCCCACAGCGCCGGCGGGTCCACCGCCAAGTCGAACAGCGTGACGTGATTCGGCAGCGTGTCGTCCAGGATCGCGGCCACGATGTCCGGCGCCAGGGTGGTCAGATTGACCATCCGGCTGACGTAGCTGTTGTCGATCCCCTCCCGCGCAGCGATCTCCTTCAGTGATTTCGCTTCCCCCGACTCCAGCATGGCCAGCCAGCGATGCCCCCTCGCCAGCGCCAACTGGAGCGGCGTCGGTGTCACATCCCACGGCCGCACAGGAGCGGTTTCGCCGTTCGGCAGCGTGACCAGCTTGCGCCCGCTGCGCCGTTTGATCTGGATCGGCACCGACAGGGTCAGCCTGCCGTCGCTCGTCTGCAGGATGTCCGGCTCGCCGGTCTTCTGGATGCGGCCTAAATCCGTGACCTGGGCGCGGCCGATGCGCACAACAGGTTGATTGTTTGGCATAATTTGCCATCTCGACCATCACCCGAATGGTGAACACATGGAGCCCAGCCGATTCCGTATCCGCCAGAGCC
>JAGFJL010000157.1 GCA_024102725.1 Nitrococcus mobilis | reverse complement strand
TCATAGGTGGCGACCGGCGTAAGGAAGTCGCGCGCGCTCGCCAGACCGTTGGCGCCGATCGGTCCCCGCTCGGGGAGTTGGAGCAAAGCGCCGAAATTTTCGCAGACATAGCCGCGCGCAGCCGTCGTGCCGGGCGCAAGGCGCACCTGAAATTTCACCCCGCGCGGGATGACGGCGATCTCGCCGGGAGCGAGCGCAAGGCGTCCCATTTCGGTATGAAGGAGCAATTCGCCGAGTTGCGGGACGATCAGCAACTCACCGTCCGCATCGTAGAAAAAAGTATCCGTCATGTCTTGATTGCAGGCGTAGAGATGAATGCCGCAGCCGGCCTGGGTGGCGATGTCGCCGTTGACGCAATACGTGAGCAGACCGGCGATGAAATCGGTTGGGGCCTGGGGGATCGGCAGCGGGTCCCAGCGCATCGGATTGGGGTCCGGCGGCTCGTCGCAGCTCGGTGGCTGCAGGCCGGCGGCGCCGCTGCGCCGATACTCCGATTGCACGACCGAGGGCTGGATACGATAAAGCCAGCTGCGCCGATTCGCCGCGCGCGGTGCGGTAAAAGCGGTGCCGTTGAGCTGTTCCGGATACAGTCCATAAGGCGCGCGCTGGGGCGAATTGCGCCCGATCGGCAACGCGCCCGGCAGCGCTTCGGTCTGGAAATCGTTGTGAAAGCCGCTCATGTATTGGAGTTCACGGTCAGCCGCGGCCATGGTCCCTATCCTCCCGGCCATCCCTTATGGGAACCTACAAAACCGCCTTGCGCAGCGTCATTCCAGCGTGGCCCGCCCCGGACCACCGGACCCTGGAGCCGATTTCCAGTTTTGCAATAAACCACAAAACAATTATCTATAACGCTGAATTTCGTATCGTATACGCGATGGCGCCGGATGCCCCCATAGCCATTGCCAATGGTCGAAAATACGGTCTGGGCACCGTCAATTCCCAAAATTTTCGATACACTATAGAAATAGTATAGAAGTTGTTTTGTAAGACTTTAGCAAGCACGCTTGCTGCGAAGCGGGCGGTGGAGGCGAGCAAGACGATGGCCAAGCCGTTTGCATCTCAGGGTGATCTGGAGCCCAAGATGACCACCTTCGTGGCACTGGCCGATGGGGTCTATGCCTACACAGCCGAAGGTGATCCGAACTCGGGCGTCATCGTCGGCGATGACAGTGTCATGGTCATCGATACCCAAGCCACGCCGGCCATGGCGCAGGCGCTGATCGAGCGGGTGCGTCAGGTTACCGATAAGCCGATCCGCCATCTGGTGCTGACTCACTATCATGCGGTGCGGGTACTGGGCGCCTCGGCCTACGGCGCCGAGCACATCATCGCCAGTCGGGGTACCTGCGAGCTGATTGCCGAGCGCGGTCAGCAGGACTACGACTCGGAGCTGCGCCGTTTCCCACGCCTGTTCCAAGGCGCCGATTCGATACCGGGGCTTACTTGGCCGAACGTGGTCTTCGATGGTGGCCTGAGCGTATGGTTGGGTAAACGGCGAGTCGAGATCATGCACCTCGGGCGCGGCCACACCAAGGGCGATACGGTGGTATGGCTGCCCACCGAGAAGGTGTTGTTCAGCGGCGATTTGGTGGAGTACGGCGCCACGCCCTATACCGGCGATGCTTACCTGCGCGATTGGCCGCATACGCTGGCGCGCCTGCGTGAACTGGGAGCCGAGCAACTCGTGCCGGGGCGCGGCGCGGCGCTCACCACGCGCTCGGGCTGTGAGCAGGCCATTGCCGGTACGCAGGCTTTCCTGACCGATTTGTTCGAAGGCGTGCGTAAGGCACGGCAGTTCGGTAAGCCGCTGAAGGCGGTCTATGATGAGGTTTATTCCGGTCTGCAGCCGAAATACGGTCATTGGGTAATTTTCGACCATTGCCTGCCTTTCAATGTAAGCCGGGCCTACGATGAATCCGGTGAGTATCCGGAGCCGCGGGTCTGGACCGCTGAGCGTGACCGACTGATGTGGCAGGCGCTCGAGAGCGGCTAAGCGAGGATTGGCCGATGGCGCGCGCGCACGAGCGGCCAGTGTATGCCTATCGACGGGTGGCCGATCAGGATACCGGTCGACCGGTTTATCACCCGGTAGTGATCGTCGGTGCCGGGCCGGTGGGACTCACCGCGGCGCTCGACTGCGCCGTCCACGGCCTGCCCCACGTGTTGCTCGATGCTGAGGACACCGTGTGCGAAGGCTCCAAGGCCATCTGTTTCGCCAAGCGTTCCCTGGAGATTTTCGACCGCCTCGGTTGCGGCGAACGCCTGGTGAGCAAAGGCGTTGTCTGGAATCTCGGCCGGGTGTTCTTCGGCGGGCGCCAGATCTACGCGTTCAATTTGGCCCCCGAGGCCGGCCATCAGCGCCCGGCGTTCATCAATCTCCAGCAGTATTATCTGGAGGAATGCCTGATCGAGCGACTGGGCGAGCTCGGTGGTACGGATCTGCGCTGGCGCAACACGGTCACGGGGGTCGAGCCGTGTGCGGATGGGGTGGGTTTGACGGTGGATACGCCCGATGGCGCTTACCGGATGCGTTGCGACTACCTCATCGTCGCCGATGGCGCCCGCAGCCCGATCCGCCACTTGCTCGGTTTGCCCTGCCGTGGCCAGGTCTTCCAGGATCGTTTTCTGATCGCCGATGTGGTGATGCAGGCGGATTTCCCCACGGAGCGCTGGTTTTGGTTCAAACCGCCGTTTCATACCGGGCAATCGACGTTGCTGCACCGTCAGGCCGATAATGTCTGGCGCATCGACTTTCAGCTCGACCGGGACGCGGACCCGGACGAGGAGAAGCGGCCCGAGCGGGTGATTGCGCGCATCAAGGCCATGCTGGGCGAGCAGGTCCGGTTCGATCTCGACTGGGTGAGTGTCTATACGTTTCAGTGCCGACGTATGGAGCGTTTTCAACACGCCGGGCGAATCTTCTTCGTCGGCGATGCCGCCCATCAAGTCTCGCCGTTCGGCGCCCGAGGGGCCAACGGGGGCATCCAGGACGTGGATAACCTCATTTGGAAACTGGCGTTGGTGATGGCGGGCAAGGCGCCGGCGGCACTGCTGGAGAGCTATGATGCCGAGCGCATCCCGGCGGCGGACGAGAACATCCTCAACTCCACCCGCAGCACCGAGTTCATCACCCCCAAGAGCGAGGCGAGCCGTGCCTTTCGCGACGCCACGCTGATGCTCGCCGAGCACTATCCGTTTGCCCGCCGACTGGTGAACAGCGGTCGGCTCTCGGTGCCGGCGATGCTGCGCGGCTCGCCATTGAATACGCCCGATACCGAGACCTTCGACAGCCCCCTAGGCCCGGGTGCACCCTGTGCTGATGCCCCCATCCAAACGGCTACGGGCGAAGATTGGTTGCTGCGTCAGCTCGGCAATCTTTTCACAGGCGTTTATTTCGCCGCAGCGCACGGGCGCGTATCGGCTCGCAGCGTCGAAATCATCCGAACGCTCGCTGGCGGCACCATACCGGTCACGGTGCGGGTCGTGGGCGAGCGGTTGTCGGGCAAGGGGCCCGACGGGTGCGGAATCGTCGATGTGGCGGGTCTGGTGCGGCGACGCTATGGGGGTTCTCCAGGCACCTTCTATTTGATTCGCCCGGATCAGCACGTGTGTGCCCGTTGGCGGCAGCTGGAGCTCGAGCCGGTGCGCCACGCCTTGCTCCGAGCCTTGGGGCAAACGCAGCGGCACTCGGAGCAGATCGCATGAAGCCGAGCCGACTCAATGTCGAACCGCAGCTGGCGCACCCGGACGATTTCTATCAGGCGTTACTGGAGCTCCATCAAGGGCTCACCGACGAGGAAAGCCGTCTTGCCAACGCTAAGCTCATTTTGTTGTTGGCCAATCACATCGGCGATCAGGCGGTTCTTGACGAGGCGCTGCGCATTGCACGTGAGGGCCTGGGGGAGGGCTCGGCAAGCGCGGTTGAGCGCTCGGGTTCGGCCGTACCGAGTGTAATTTGGGCGGCGCCGCTGCGCCGCGTGACAAAGGAGAGAACATGAAGCTTGCCTCGCTGAAACACGGGCGGGACGGTGAGCTGCTCGTGGTGGCACGTGATTTATCGTGTGCGGTCAAGGTGCCGAATTGCGCAGCTACGCTGCAGGCGGCGCTGGATGACTGGGCCCGCGTCGAGCCGCAGTTGCAGGAAGTCTCGCGGCGATTGAATGCGGGCGAGCGTACCGATGCGTTCACGCTGGATCCGCTCATGCTGGCCTCGCCGTTGCCGCGCGCTTACCAATGGGCGGACGGCAGCGCCTATGTGAACCACGTAGAGTTGGTGCGCCAAGCCCGTGGTGCGGCGATGCCGGAGAGTTTCTGGACGGATCCGCTGATGTACCAAGGTGGCTCCGATGGGTTTTACGGCCCCCGTGAGGACATTCTCGCCGCCAGCGAGGAATGGGGCGTCGATTTCGAGGCCGAGGTGGCGGTGGTGACCGACGATGTTCCGATGGGCGTCGCAGCCGCGGCGGCCGGGCCGCATATCAAGCTGTTGATGCTGGTCAACGACGTCTCGCTGCGTAATCTCATTCCGGGCGAGCTGGCCAAAGGCTTCGGATTTTTTCAGAGCAAACCGGCCTCGGCTTTCTCGCCGACGGCGCTGACCCCGGACGAGCTGGGCGAGGCCTGGGATGGGGCGAAGGTGCATTTGCCGCTGCGGGTATGGCTCAACGAAGAGCCGTTCGGTCAGCCCAACGCCGGGGTGGATATGACATTCGATTTTCCGCAGCTGATCGCCCACGCGGCGCGGACCCGGCGGCTCAGTGCCGGGACCGTCATCGGCTCCGGCACCGTGTCCAATACCGATCGCAGCCAAGGTGCTTGTTGTTTGGCTGAGCGGCGTATGCTCGAGGTTCTCACGCACGGGGCGGCGCGGACACCGTATTTGCGCTTCGGTGATCGGGTCCGCATCGAGATGCTCGATGCGGCCGGCCGTAGCCTCTTCGGAGCCATCGACCAGCGCCTACGGGAATACCGAGCGCAATGATCAAGCTCTACGATTATTATCGCTCCACAGCCGCATATCGGGTGCGAATCGCTTTGAATATCAAGGGCTTGGTTTACAGTCAAGCGCCGGTGAACCTGCGCAAAGGCGAGCAGTCTCACCCCGCCTATCGCGGTCTGAACCCGCAGTGCTTCGTGCCGACTCTGGAGACGGAGGACGGTCGCTTGCTGCGCCAGTCGCTGGCCATTTGCGAGTACCTGGACGAGGTGTATCCGCGGCCGCCCCTGTTTCCGGCCGAGGCCATCGGCCGCGCTCGAGTCCGGGCGTTGGCCCAATCGATCGCCTGTGACATCCATCCGCTCAATAATCTGCGGGTACTGCACTACCTCGGCGCGACGTTGAATGCGGGCGATGCGCAGCAATGCGCTTGGTATCAACACTGGATACACGAAGGATTTCGGGCGTTGGAGTGCATACTCGCCGCCGATCCGCAGACCGGGCGTTACTGCCATGGTGACCAGGCGACCCTGGCGGACCTTTGCTTGGTGCCGCAGGTTTTCAATGCCAACCGGTTCGGGGTGGATTTGGCTAATTACCATAATATACGGCGCATCAATGACGCTTGTCTGGAGCTCGCTGCCTTCGACCAGGCCCGTCCTGAGCGTCAACCGGGGGCGTCGCGCGGCGAGGCGGGCTGACATCGTCCTCTGCCAAGGCCCTCCTGGCCGGGAAAACGCTCGCAAACTCTTGGCTGCCGAATATCTATTCGTACCGGCTCGCTAGGCTGGTTGAGCCGGTCGGTGCTGCTACCGGCGCTTGATGCTGCCCCCGCCGAGAAGGCCGCTGCCGAGCGCCCCTGGGCCGGCGGCACCTGGACCGGCGGCTCCGCCTGAGCCACCCGGCACGACGATAGACGAGGCCGCTTCGCGCTGCAGCTGCTTGATTTGTTCGAGCGTGTCGTCGACGGCCTGCTCGGCGCCACGCTCGAACTGTTCCAAGGCTTGCTTGAGCGAGTCGGCTTTGATCTCGAAGTTGATCGGTAGAGCACCGGCCTGGGTCAGAACCTGGGTCTGTCCCAAGAATACGACTGCTCGGCTGGTATCCCGGCTACCATCGGGAGTCACCGGTGTCAGCCGCAGAATGCTGCCCACCCGGCGATCGGTAAAGACCTCCTCATGGTAGAGTTGCTCGGTATCGATCTGAAATTCGCTCTGCGTCTCTGCTGCCGCCATGACGATTTAACCTCTTGTCCGCGCCGATGAAATCACTCGGGCGGTCACAGGATAACAAAACGGCGCGGTTCGCGCGCAGAACCGATCGGACTAAGCAAATCCTGCCGCAACTGGCGGTTAGCTCGGAGCGCGAACCTCTGCCGTGCCCGATGGGGCACCCATCGATCCTACTCTGTGCGGTCCTGAAACCGCCCCCGTAACTGCCCGAGGCGTTCTGCCACACCCGTATACTCGAGCTGTGCTATCGGCAGCATGGCACTGCCGAAAAAGCCCTGGCGTCGTATCTCCATGGCCTTGGCAGCGGTTCGCTCACGCACCGAGTCCCAGAAGGGGTGCGCGAAAGCATCCACCGGCTCGGTGAGTCGACCCTCATGGCAGGCAAAAGCGGCACAAGTAACGGTGGGTGGCCCATCGAAATAGCTTACCGGCGAGTTCAGCGGGCATGGCATGAGGGGCATATTGTGTGACCCCGTAGTCCGCCCGCCACGAAATGGCCCACATGAAAAGGAGCCAGCAGCTCGCCCGTGGAAGGGAAGTGCATCTGTGTTCGGATCAGCAGCACAGGATCGTCTTTGCCCGTATGCTTGCCGGCGATATCGCGCAGACGCGCGGTGGATACGACCGCGGCCTGCTCGCCGCTGGTTCGCGACCAGACGGATTCGACCACATAGCGTTGCGGGTCACGCAGCAAGGCGGCGATGTCATAGAGCTCCTCCGGGGCCACGAGTTCGATGACACGGTCGCATGCGGTGTGGGTGACATCCATGATTACGAACCGGAATCCCTGGGCAAGCTTTTGCGAGAGAATCAGGCCTGGCGTGTTCATAGGATCGGCGAAGGCCAAGTAGAGAGGCAGGTTGTAGGCCCCCGGGTCGGTCTTGTCGGCGGCGAAGAAGAGAAACGGCTCGTTGGGGCGCTCGTCGATCTCCATTTCCGCGACGGCCGGTCCCATGCCGCGCACGTTGGCCGAGAAAGCCTCTTGCACGAGATCCTGACCGGCGCCGTAGAGGCCTTGCGCCCGCGCGACTTCGGTTCCCGCCATGAGCGCGTCCCAGGCAAGCTGGTGCACCGCTTTATCGCCCGTGCCTCGATTATGCGTCAGCAGGAGAGCGATGTCGTCGCCGGTATAGCTTAGGTAACTGTCGAGCAGGAGATCCCCGCTCGTCTCCAGTACGTGCCGGCGCACCGTCTCCAGTAGCCGGGCGGAGGGTGCCATGTGGCCGCCGATGGCGCCGATGTCGGCTTTTATGATGCTGAGCGTGATTTTCATGCTTTGCTACCACCGCTTTTCGAGTTGTCGCATCGGAAGCTGCGCACGCTATCGTCGCGCTGCTGCGCTGAATTCGCACGCAAGATTTACAAACCTACCGTAACTATCGCGGGGTGGGAATGAGGCGGCCGCCAAGGGTGCTCGCCCGTTTTTAACTCTAGGCCGCTGCGGTTCGAAATGGCACCAAATAAACATCAAAAATTTCATTGCACCAACTTGCGGCCTGCGCTAGTGTTATCACTGGTCGAGTTCCGCTCCTCTTAAGGTAAACCCTGCCGATTCCGAGGTCGTGCACCTCGCCTTCCTGCTGGGCTCAAGAGACGACGGGATACGACCACGGGTGGATCTCGTGGTGCGTCGCGCCGGCCGATGATCCGGTCGGCTGCCATCGTAGTCTGTCCGTATCAGACCGGCATTGTAATGATGACCGGGTACCGCTGTTGAAAATTGAGTGAATGATATTTCTATGAAGTCGATCTATGTGGGCAACCTGCCCTTCTCCGCCTCCGAAGACGAGCTGCGCGAGCTGTTCGCCGCCTACGGTAACGTCGATTCCGTCCGCTTGATGACCGATCGGGACACCGGCCGGCCCCGGGGCTTCGGTTTCGTCACCATGTCCGACACCGATGCCGCCTCCGCTATTCAGGCGCTGGATGGCAAGGATTTCGGTGGTCGTAATTTGCGCGTCAACGAGGCTCAGGAGCGCAAGGAGCGCCCCGCCCGCCAAGCCCGGCGCTGGTAAAAAGCCACAGCCGCAACGGCTGCATGTCGCGCGCGGTATCGCCCATTGTGGTGGGCGGTGCCGCGCGCTTTTTTTGGGGCGGCACCCGGTTCGGCATTCGCCCGTAGCCAGCGTGCGGATAGGTTAGCGCAGCACGCCTCCCGGCTTACGGAAGAGGAAGATACCCCAGGTCAGATAGCCATGGCGGCCGCCGTCGATCCAATGCTGTAGGCCGTGCTTCATCCGTTCGATATAGTCGCGGCTGACGTGTTCCGCGAGCTTCTCCTCGCAGCTTGTGAGCTCATCGTAAACGCGACCGTAATGCACCGCGAGCATATCGGAGTGCCTATCAAAGCATACTTCTTCCAGATCGAGCGCCGTTAGCGTTCGGCGATAGAACTCCGGTGAACCTAGCGTTTCGAGATGAATGCGCTCCAGGATGGGTTGCAGCACGCCCGGGGGACAACCATCGGCCTGCATCGGGTCGGTGAAAAGAAAATGGCCACCGGCAGCCAATACTCTTGCGACTTCTTCCAAGACCTTGCCTCGATTGCCACTATGCAAAATGGCGTCCTGGGACCAGACTACGTCAAAGTGGCCATCGTCGAATGGGAGGTCTTCGAAGCTGCCGTCGATCACCTCGATCAGCTCATCGAGCCCTTGCTGCCGGTTCATTTGCCGAGCCCGGTCATTTTCTTTTTCACTGAGATTGAGGGCAACCACCCGGCAGCCATAGCGCTGCGCCAGGAATCGAGCCGCGCCGCCATAACCGGCGCCGATATCCAATACTCGAGTGTCCCCGTCGAGTTCGGGAATGCACTCGGCCATACGCTCCACAGTCCGCCGGCTCGCATCGAATATCGATTCGCTGGGCGCCTCATAAAGGCCGATATGGATATCCTCACCGCCCCAGATGGTATGGTAGAAAGTATCGGCGTCGTCGCTGTTGTAATAATCGCGGGCCGTCTCGACCGCGCTCGAGTAGCGGCTAGTCACTGTCCGGCACCTCCCTGTAGGCTTTTTCCGCAACGTGGATGAAAAAGTCGGGCTCGTTCTCCCCGTAGGTCTCCTGGAAGTCACCGAAAGTCTCGATATGCTGGAAGCCAACCTCTTGCATGAGCCGGCGCGTGTAGCTTTTTCGCAGGGGATACATGTTGAGATGGAACGTCGAGCGGTCCGGGAAAGAGTATTTGAATCGCGTCAAGCCGCTATCGATATGCTCGGGATAGACTGAGATGTTATCGCCGCAGTAATAGTACGTGTGCTTGGTCGTATAGCCGTGGTCGAGAATGGTGTCGTAGTTGCGTTGATCGAGTATGAGAAAGCCGTTGTGCTTGAGTGTGGCGTAGAATTCTGCCAGGGCTTTGCGGCGATCGTTCTCCGAGAAAAGGTGGGTGAATGAGTTACCCAGGCAGATGATGGCATCGTAATGGCCGTGGATGTCGCGGTTGAGCCAGCGCCAATCAACCTGCACCGTGCGCAGGATATGGCCGTGCAGGCGACCGTTGTGGAAGGCCTTGGCCAGCATTTCGGCGCTGCCGTCGCAGCTCACGACCTCAAAGCCGGCTTCGATCAGGCGTACTGAATGGAACCCCGTGCCGGTGGCGACGTCCAGTACCCTCTTGGCGCCCCGCTCGCGCAGGACATTGATGAAGAAATCGCCTTCGCTTTGCGCTCGGCTCTCCCAGTCGATGAGCGCATCCCATTTGTTGACGAACGCTTCGATGTACTCTTCGCGGTAATGGTCGGTTTCCCGGCAGGCTACCGGGTCCAATCCGAAACATTGCTTCTTTTGTTGTGGCGCAGCCATAGGACTCTCCACTCCATTTAAGACAGCCCACCAGATTGGGCGGCTCGAGGAAGATACTCCGGGCCGCTCACCGCTTGGGCCTGTGATTGAATGCACTTCTCAGGTGCGGCTTGAACGCTTGCCGCCGGCTTATACCCCATGCCGTGGAACATCGGTCAATGGCAATTTGACTCACGCGCAGCCACACCACGCCAGCTTCTGCCCACTCGAGCGGACGTATGAGGACCGTATCGGCTTATCGCTGTGTAGCCCGCTGATCGATTCGACGATTACCGGTGCCGGTTGAGTCGGTCAGCCGCAGCGGCGGCTATCGACCTATAGCAAGGTCCGGTCCTGGCTTTGCCGCGGTGGCCCCTTTTGGCTTACCGGTAAACCAGCGGCGTACCGGTAGGCAGCAAGCGTGCGGCTGCGTGATTTAATCTAGGATCTATAAGGCTGACGAAAGTTGTCGGCTATTGCAAGTCGAGTATCGTCGGCAGGCAGGCTATCAGGTCGAGAAGATACAAAAGGCGGGATGCCGGAGGGTTAACCCGATACGGAGCGTTGGTGTTGGCGTAGGCGTGGATTGGATTCGGCTGCGTGCGGCAGCACGTATATTGCGCAGGCTGCCGA
This sequence comes from Nitrococcus mobilis, assembly GCA_024102725.1. Classification (GTDB taxonomy): domain Bacteria; phylum Pseudomonadota; class Gammaproteobacteria; order Nitrococcales; family Nitrococcaceae; genus Nitrococcus; species Nitrococcus mobilis_A. The sequence goes on along the minus strand of JAGFJL010000157.1, from coordinate 3,006 downwards.
CGCGTGGCGAGACGGCGTGATTCAACCTACAGTGGCTTCTATCTTAAATCCGCCGGGTAGTGGTCTTGACAGTAGGGGCCACTTCACCTGCACTGGTCAAGCCAAACCCAGTTTTTTCTGCAGATAGTGGATATTCGTGCCGCCCTGCTGGAACGCCGTGTCCTGCATAATATCTTGCTGCAGCAGCACATTGGTCTCGATACCGTCCACTACGATTTCGGAGAGCGCCGTACGCATGCGACCGATGGCGCTGGTACGGTCTTCCCCCCAGGTAATGATCTTGCCGATCATGGAGTCATAGAAAGGCGGCACTACATAGCCATTGTAAATATGGGAATCGACCCGAACGCCCGGACCACCGGGTGCGTGATATTGGGTGACCCGCCCTGGTGAGGGAATGAAAGTCCGCGCATCCTCGGCATTGATCCGGCATTCGATGGCATGGCCACGGATGCACACATCCTCCTGCCGGTAGCGCAGACGTTCCCCGGTGGCGATCAAAATCTGTTCTTTGACCAGGTCTATCCCCGTGACCATTTCGGTCACGGGGTGCTCAACCTGGATACGGGTGTTCATTTCGATGAAAAAGAAATCGCCGTCCTGATAAAGAAACTCGAATGTCCCGGCGCCACAGTATCCGATCTCCCGGCAGGCCTGGGCGCAGCGTTGTCCAATCGCATGACGTTGCTCAGCCGTGATCCCCGGCGCTGGAGACTCCTCGGCCACCTTCTGGTGACGCCGCTGCATGGAGCAATCACGTTCACCGAGGTGAATGGCATTGCCATACTGATCCGCTAACACTTGGATCTCGATGTGGCGCGGGCGCTCCAAAAACTTCTCCATGTAGACGGTGACGCTGCCGAAGGCGGTACGCGCTTCGGCCCGCGTTACGGCAATAGCGTGCAACAAACTGGCCTCGCTATGGACGACGCGCATGCCGCGGCCACCACCTCCGGCGGCCGCCTTGATGATAACCGGATAACCGATCTCGGCGGCGAGCCTCAGATTGGCTTCGGCATCGTCACCGAGCGGGCCGTTAGAGCCCGGAACGCAAGGAATTCCGGCATCCTGCATCGCTCGAATTGCGGAAACCTTATCACCCATGAGCTGGATGGTCTCCGCTCGAGGCCCGATGAAGACGAAACCGGAGCTCTCTACTCGCTCGACAAAACCGGCGTTCTCGGCAAGAAAACCGTAACCCGGATGAATCGCCACCGCATCGGTGACTTCGGCCGCACTGATGATTGCCGGTATGTTCAAATAGCTTTCACTCGAGGGCGGTGGGCCGATGCACACTGACTCATCGGCAAGCCTCACATGTTTGAGTTCCCGATCAGCACTCGAGTGCACTGCAACCGTGCGCACGCCGAGTTCGCGGCAAGCCCGCAGGATACGCAATGCGATTTCGCCGCGATTAGCGATGAGGATCTTGTCCAGCATCGATGATAATCCATTGCCTTGGTGGGGCGAACAAAGCGATGTTGGCGAGCAACGCGCCTATTCGATAATAAACAGAGGCTGATCGTACTCGACCGGCTGAGCGTTCTCCACCAGGATCCGCTCCACCACACCGGCTACATCGGCCTCAATTTGATTGAGCATTTTCATAGCCTCGATGATGCACAGCGTGTCCCCGGCGCGGACACTCTGCCCCTCCTCCACGAAAGGCTTGGCGCCTGGCGAGGAGGCCCGGTAGAAAGTGCCAACCATCGGCGAGCGCAGCACATGGCCACTGATGGGTGGCTCTTCTCCCGGGGGTTGCGTCACGGGCCAAGCCGCAGCGGGTGGAGCAACGGGCTGCGCAGCCGGCGGCAACGGAGCCGGCTCCGTTGCCGGCCCTTGCGAGGACGCAGCTGCAGGACTGCTGCGGCTGATCCGAATCGACTCCTCACCCTCTCGAATCTCGATCTCATTGACGCCTGACTCCTCGAGCAACTCGATCAAGCGTTTAATCTTGCGAATGTCCATCTCAGTCAGCCCCGCTTCGCATTCCGCAGCGCCGCGTACAGTGCCAATTCATAGCCAAGAGGGCCCAGACCGCTGATCACCCCGGCCGCAATATCGCTCAAATAAGAATGTCGACGAAACGATTCGCGAGCGTGCACGTTGGTAATATGTACCTCTATGAATGGTATCCCGACCCCGAGCAAGGCGTCCCGCAGGGCAATACTGGTATGCGTCAAAGCCCCTGGATTGATGATGATATAAGCGACGCCTTGCTGGGCGGCCCGATGAATACGCTCAATAAGCTCATGCTCGGCATTGCTCTGAAAGGCCTCGAGCCCGATAGCTGCCGCTTTGGCCTGATCCATGAGGCGCTGAACTATCGTCTGCAAGGTCTCGGTGCCGTAGCGGCCAGGCTCGCGTGTCCCGAGCAGATTGAGATTGGGCCCGTTGAGCACCAAAATCTTGGTCATTCCCCTTCCTTCGCCGCAGCGTTGGAGGCGGCCGCAGCCGTCGCGGGATTCTGGACTACCCCAGCCATTTTGTCCAGATTCTACCGTTTTTATCGATTTTTCACTGCAGATAGGCACATAGTGCATTCCCCCGGCAAGCAAGCAATGCCGAGCGAGTGCGCTGTAATCATGCCGATGGAATGAGTCGATGAGCTACGAATCGGTCCCACGCATCACCCGCCGGCACACCCGCCCTGCCATGCGCTGAATCAGACAACGCGAGCTGTTTGCTATAGCAGTTCGTGTATCACGGATTCGATATCGGGACGCTTGATCTCTTTGCGGAACACGTGCCGAATACGCCCCGCGCGATCGATCACCACGGTGTAGGGCAACGTTCCTTGCTCGTCGCCGTAGCTCGCGGCGACATCCATGGCGGCCTCGACACCATAGAGCACGGGATAGTTGATGTTTAGCTTAGCGGCGAAGTCACGAATCGCAGCTCGACTGTCAATGGCGACTCCGAGTACTTGCAAGCCGCGTTCCCCATATTGTTGCTGCAGTGCTATGAGAAGCGGAATCTCCCGACGACAGGGTGCACACCAGGTAG
>JAGFJL010000150.1 GCA_024102725.1 Nitrococcus mobilis | reverse complement strand
GGCCGCGCCGATGTCACCCAAGTGATTGAAAATACTGGTCCCATCTGCCCAGTCGGCATTTAGTGGAAACAGTCCATAAGCTGTTGTTTCAATTGCATGTTCTGGACTTATGTATAAGGAGATGCGCTATACGTCCGGGTATCCGACGTCATGAGCATGAAAGTCATGTGATTTTCTATCGGGAAGATGACGGCGGCATTTTGGTGCTGGCCGTTATCCATCGCAGGATGCGCCCCGACCTCTTTCCAGAGACCGGCTTGTGAATGGGTGCGGCACGCTACTTCTCTTGTTTTTTATTGTCTGACGATCCTATCGCCCCCTGTGTTTAAGACAGAAGATTCAGAGGGTGCGACAGTTATCCTGACACTGGGGGCCTGGGCAGCTGTGGAAACTGCCGCGCCAAGGTATCAATGGATAGGCCGCCCCGATTCGCCTTCACGACGGCAACCAACGCGCCCAATTCCGCTCGCGGGATGAGCTTGGGCATGATGAATGGCTCAAGATGTAATGGCGCGCTTCGGATGGTTTTAACGAATCGCGCCATATAATTTGGCGCAATTCAAGTATTTTAAGGAGACGCTGATTTATTCCGTTCGTGCTTCGACAAGCTCAGCACGAACGGGCATGAAAGCTTGGATATCAATAGATAGCCGTTCGCCCTGAGCCTGTCGAAGGGCGTTTATTGAGTAAATCAGCGCTTTCTTAGTTGATTAGGCCGCTTTATGTGACGCGATTAGGCCGCGATCGGTATTGGTATGGAAGATGTGCGGTCCATAGCGGTGCACCAGCACACCGTGGTCATCGTACTCGTCGTAGGCGTTGGCCGCGATGTGCGGGCGACGGGCGATCACCAGCACGCGCTGGTCGGCATCGGCCAACTCGCGCGCAACGACGCTGCCGGCGTAGCCGGCGTCGACGATGAGCGATGTGTCACGCATGATTATTCGTGGTGCTCAGGCGCTTAGCCCGTAACGGCGTAGCGCCGCGAAAGGCTTCGAGTCATAGCCAAGTTTGAGGGTGGCAAGCACCCGCAAATCTGTGCGGGTCATCAAACCGGCGCCAGCGGCATCGTGCAGCGGTGACGACCGAAATGTCTTCCACATCATGTGACCCAGCGGAGCGGCCCTGATGCAAGCGCGTATCCATTGCGACGCTACGATACGCTTCCCTCCTTTGTCGTCATGCGCTGCATGTAGCTTGAGCAACCACGCCTCGATACCCTTGAGGTCGTCCACGCTGGATATTGAATAAGGAGCACGGATCAGGTTGTGCAAACGCTGTTCTTCCGGCGTGGCGTTGAACCCCTGAGCCTGCAGTGCTTCCAAGCGTATTTGCCGTGTGATTTTTTCCATGTCGTTTCGCTTGGCTTGTGTAGCCTGTTGCGGATGGCGACGATAGCGAAGCAAGGGTTCCGGGATATTGGCCAGGCGGAACTTGGCACTGGCGCGCGCAAACAGGTCGTAGTCTTCCGCCAGTCGATAGGTCTCCCGGTACCGAAACTGCTCGAACACTTCTCGTCGTGCCATGACAGTGGGGTGGCAAATCGTATTCTGGAAAAGTATGGCGGCGCGTAATGCTGCCTCGGTATATGGCCAACGGACAGTGCGCGAAATCCCTTGGCCAAACTCGACGAACCAGCTTCCACAAAGGTCGATGCCTGTCTTTTCAAGAAAAGCAACCTGATGAGATATCCGGTGCGGCATGCTGATGTCGTCGGCGTCCATGCGGGCAATGAAGCGCCCACGAGCCTCATCGAGGCCACGGTTCAGAGACGCTACAATCCCGATATTGCGATAATTTTTCAGCAAGTTGACTGACAAACCTTGGCGTGCAGCAGCTTCCAGGAGGGCAGCGCTGGCGTCGGATGATCCGTCATCAATAGCGACTATTTCCATAGTTTCTAGGCGCTGGTTACGAAGGCTTTCCAGAGCCGTCCTAAGCATACGCTTTGAGTTATAAAACGGTAGAATGACAGACACTAAAATAGTCATATGTAGCACGACAATTTATAAGCCCCATTTTTTATGTCGAATGCCATTCACTTGCCTCGTGCCATCGAAAATTCCAGCAATATAAGCACGAAGCTGTGCGATCCGCTCAGGTTCATTAATCAGCGTGGCTAATAACCTAAGAATCGATGCGGGGAGAGTTCGAGTCCAAATGTGAAAAGGGCCATACTGCCAAGAAGTAAGTATTCGGTTCCTGACATCGTAGTATCGTTTCCACGGAGCTATTCGGAAGCATATTGGCGCCCATTGGCCAACGCCAAACCGATAATAATCTGAAGGTGGATGCTGAAGTCGACTTTTGCCAGATGCAAGAATATGAAATCCATATTTCCGAGCACGAAAACAGAATTCAACATCATCTCCAGCTATAAAGTAATCTGCGTTAGGATAACCAATTACTTCTACAATACTTCGTGGTATCAGGATGCCGAGAAACGGGAGAGCGGCTACTTCAAACCTGTCAGGCACCTCTTGTATGTTAGCGTAGCTTTCACCATCAACAGAAAAAAATGGCCAGCACATGCGGCCATCTTCTGTTATGGCAATAGATCCATAAATGGCATCGTTGGAGTCAACTACGTTTAGAAGTGCTTCCAAAGCATTGGGTTCTGGTTCGGCATCATCGTCCATCATCCAGACCCAGTCTGTATCCTGTTCAACGGCGATTCGCAAACCTGTAGCAAAGCCTCCAGCGCCGCCGAGATTCTGAGGTAGCGTCATGAGTTCTGCGCGGGGCATATGCTGGGGTAACCAGCGGTGCAGCCATTCGGTTGTCCCATCCGTGGAAGCGTTGTCGATCACAAGCAGACGGTCCGGAAGCCAAATCTGTCTTGAGATCGCCAGCAAACATTTTTTTAGCAGTTCACATCGATTGTGGGTAACGACGACAGTCGCCACTTTGGGTTCCATCGTCATGAGGGAATGGCACTAAGATGGAGATCAACGAAGTTCTTGGCCGAACGCAGAATGCGGATGGGTAGTTTGAGCTTTACAATAGCGATGCGAACTCCATGGAGCATCGCATTTAGCTCGAAGCCATTGGCTCGCAGCCATTGGCGGGTTGAGTTCATAAGGTCAATGCGTTCGGCAAAGAACGTGGCTCGGTAAATCCTTTTCTTCAGCTTCGCTCGAATTTGGCGCTGATCCTCGGCTTCGACCGGGTGTCTAGCCATGAATAGTTCAATACATTCTTCAGTAGCAAGTAGCATTCTCAAGTGCGCGACGTTATCTTTGTTGACTGCCGAGTTCCGCACCTTCCGATAGGTAGATGTGGAGATATCGATATATCCGGAAGTGCCTTTCGTGCTGGCGAACAGAAGGCGATTTCCGTCACCGAATGGCCAACTTGGATTGTCGAACTCGGTACCTCTGAAGCGCTCGAAAATATCCCGCCGGAGCATGGAGGTTGCTGTCATGACGGTCCACTCATATAGCAATACTTTATATGCATTGCCGCGTGCCAAATAAGGCGTAGGGTAATTCTTGTGCTTGCTGTGCCAGGTACGGAAGCGGGTTCGCCGGTCGAAGTCAGTGTGGCAGAATGTCATCTGGGGATGTGCAGACATCAGTTCCACCTGCATCTGCAGTTTTCGGGGATGGTGCCAGTAGTCATCACCCTCGCAGATGGCAACAAATTCACCCCGGGCCGCAATCTGGCATCGTGCGGCATTGGTCTTTGCGCCCACATTTTGTTCCGCGGTTAGAATGCGGATCAGGTGAGGATATCTACGCTGGTAGTCGAGCACGATGTTGCGGGTTCTGTCCAATGAGCAGTCTTCGCCGATAATCAGTTCGATTGGAAAGTCGCATTGCTGTGCAATCACCCCCTCGATGGCGTCAGCAATGAATTTCTCATGATTGTACGCGAGCGTGTAAACGCTCACCAAGGGCTTGTCAGGCAAAGCGTTTGGGTCGGAAATCTCAATGGTTTCGGTAGAATTGTTCATGATTCCATGCTTATTTCACATGCTTGCTGTGATTTGATCAGCAATTGGCTGATTGCCGGATAACCTTGCGTGAATACAAATATAAATTGACGCCTCCCCGATATGTTGAGATATATTGAATGTTTTTTGTGTCTTTGAGAATATGTTCAAATACACGTCTTTGGTATTTGCCTGTGGGCCTTGTGTTTGCATATCAATCACATGATCCTTATTGAAGAAATCAGGCTCTTTCCAGCCCGCTTCTTCGGTTATAAAGATATTTGGGTGGCCAGCTAGATACGCGCTCATGGCAGTTGTCCCACATTTCGGAGCGCCAATGATGAACAGGTTCGGGATACGTGGCTTTTGCATAGGTCTGCGCGTTACTGATACAGAGCACTTGGACGCAGCCCCAGTCGGTTACGGATCCAGTACCACAGCAGGGTGTTCCAAACCACGAGGCTGGCTCCGGTCGCGATTGCGGCGCCTTCCACGCCGAAAGGGGGGATCAGCAATGCGTTCAGTGTCACGTTGACGGCGACGCTGACGCCGACGCCCGTCATGGAAAGGCGCTCGTGGCCGGTCATGTTCAGTATGTTTCCCGTGGGGCCGGCGAGCACATTGAAAAGCTGGGCGAGCGCGAGAATTTGCAACGCGATGGCGCCGGCCGCATAGGCTGGCCCATACAAGAGCTCGATGAGCGGGCGTGCAAATACCGCAAAGACCAGGGCGACGGGCAGAGTAAGCAGGAATATCCGCGACACGGCACCGGAGATAAGCCGTTGCAGCTTTGCGTGCTCGCCCTGCTGATACAGGTGCGCGATGCGCGGCGCGATCACCGTATTCGCCGCCATCAGGAAGAAGGCGACCAGGTCGGCGGCACGAGTCGCTACTGAATAGACACCCGTTGCCTGTGCTCCTTGCAACGCGCCGAGCATGATCAGGTCGACTCGGCTGTTTACAAGGTAGAGCATGCCGAGCCACATGAACGGCAGGGCCTGTCGCAGGGTCGTCGCAGTGGGCGCCACCTTGTTGGAAAACCCCGTGATCCTGCGCAGTTGCAATTCGTTAATGATCAGGGGGGCGAGTGCACTGAGTGTCATGACAATGGTCAGATCGGTGGCCGTGAGACGGCCCTGCCAAGACCACAGCGCGAGCAGCACTGTAAGCATCGATGCGGGCGCTAGCAGCAGTTGCGGCCATTGGCTGTGGAAGAATGAGCCTTGTACCTGCAGCAGGCTGGCCCGAATGGCAGTGAGATTACCCAAGAGCGGCAGAGGTGCTGCGATCACGAACAGCCAGCGTGCGCCGGCGGCCGCCGGGATGAATACCGCGCTTGCGAGCGCCGCGGCGGCCAGCAGCCCCGCGCCGATTACGCGCCGGTTGGCCCAGTGGAGCAGCCATTTGAGACTCTCGGGGCGCCGGGCGCCCTCCCGAATGAGGTAGGCGGGCAATCCGAGACTCGACGGAATCCCCAGCACGGCAGTCCATGCGATCACATAGGCGTACAGGCCGTAATCGTGCGGGCCGAGCGCACGCGCATAGAGCAGGCTGGCGGTAAACGCGAGCAGCGTGGTACCGATCTTCAGCGCCGCCGTCATGGCCGCAGAGCGGACGAGCCGGCCGCGCTCGGTATCGCGACGCAGGTCGGCGCGGATGCTCTGGATCAAATGCTGCGGGCGCATCTGTAGAGTGGCCTGGCCGGTTTGTCCCGTCGGTACCCTTGCATGATTTGCCATGGTATTTACGAAGACCGGCAATGCTCTCACTCAGTCGCGCTCCGATGCTCAGGAGTTTCGGGCGTTGAGTGTCCGGTAGCTTTTTTGGCTTTATCCAACACGGCAGGGTCATACTTTTGGGGGAGAACTACGCCTAACATCGCAGCTCTCTGAACCGCCACGGATTTGCTGCATACGCCTGCCTTGTCCATGGCTTCATATCAAACCGCTTTAGGGCTCGCGGTTCTGCTAACGGTTGCACAGAATCCCTCGCTTGCGTAATTTCGGTTAAGACAAGCTTGAAGGGCGCATGATCCATGCGTATAGAGAGCATGACGGCGCAATACGCTTTGCTATTGCGCCCTACGCGAGGTTGGCAGTTTTCGTAATTCTTGTAGGGCGACATCAACCCGCGTAGGGCGGCATTAGGCCGAAGGCCGTAATGCGCCGGATGTCTGTCGCCTGGGATTGCCGGATGCACCTGTGCGGCCACGAGCCAGTGAAACGCAAGCACAACCGATCCGCTGCCTGAGCCGCCAGCCTTATATGGACTATGCTGCGGCCGGGAGGAGAACATGCGGCGCAATATGCTTTGCTATTGCGCCCTACGCGGTGGGCCTGAAGGAGCGACTGCAGCAGAGCGCCGAGGTTGGGGGGCTGCGAAAAGGGGACGGATTTATTTTCAAAAAAATAAATCCGTCCCCTTTTATGCGGCTTATTGCCAACTGCGACAGTCCAGCGTGAACAGCAAGAACGGCTACAGTTATGTGTCTCTTCAGCGGATTAGCTCGATTTGCGCACCGCCGATATCGGCGATGCCGCGCCAAGCCCTATCGCTGGTGAGCACTCGTGTGCCGCGGCGTCGCGCCAAAGCCAAGCACGCGCGGTCGCCGAAAGAGAGCCCGAACGGTTTCGTCGCCGGAAGCAGGAGCCCGGCCCCGTAGGCAAGCTCATCATCGAAGGCGATCCCTCGATAGGGAGGGGGTCGAGCACGGCATGGATATCGGTCTCGCCGACGCCATTGCGGGCGTAATGCCCGACGACTTCGCCAAGGTTCACCGTCGTCATGACTGCACCTGGCAGCTCCGCACGAACCCTCTCGGCACCAGGCTCGCTGAGCAGCATAGCTAACAGTGCCGAGGCGTCGAGCACCGCCGGGATCATTCCTGTTCGGCCTCTCGGTGCCGCTCCTGCAGGAACGCATCGAGGGAAGCTTCAGGCTTGCCGACAAGAAGGCGTCGGGTCAACTCCTGGGCTCGGGCAACCGTCTCGTCGACGGTGCGGATGCGGATGTCGCGCCCGTCAAGCTCGATCACTACATCGCCGCCATGCTCGAGACCTATTGCTTTGCGAAACTCCGCAGGCAAGCTAATGCGCCCTGATTGAGAGACACGCCCTTTAGCTATAGTCATGGCTAATCTCGCTCATAGACCATTAATTAAATATTAGGGGGAGTGCTATTATAGTGGCAATATGATTTGCTAGCCTATTGATTTTTGCTGCCATCCTGTGTCAGGGGATCTCGAAAATGGAGTCCGCCTCGTCATTATCCCGGCTCTTCGACAGGGCTCTCCGGAGCTGGTTGAAGGGCTCAGGGCGAGCGGTTAGTCTATTGTTGTCCGATACGTTGTGCCCGTTCGTGCTGAGCCCCGTCGAAGCACGCTCTTTAGTTCACTGTACGTTTTACTTGATGCAAAGACGCCCTTCGACTGCGCTCAGGGCGAACGGGTCAATTCATGTTCCCCCGCTTGCGTAATTCCGGTTTAAGGTAAGATGGATACCGGCCTGCGCCGGTATGACGGGAGAGGGCGAAGCCTCGGGCTTCGGTTTGGAGTGAGGTTGCCCCGTCAGCCCGGCGCATTCATGGCTTTTGGCCTGTGTACCCTGCTACGGCTAGAGCCAGCGCACTCCAGGATGGCTCTCGGTAGGCGGCGCGGGAATTCTCCTCTGGAGCCAAAAAGTACGCTCGAGCTATGCCACGTCGTCCACGACACGGATTTCGACGTGCTTGCCGGCACTCGCCAGGATGTTCACGAGCTTGTCTAGGCTAAACTTGTCGATCCGACCGCGCATGAGGTCGCTCAGTCGCGGTTGAGTAATCCCAAGTCGCCTAGACGCTTCTTGTTGTGAAAGCCCAAGTGCTTCCACATACTGGTGGATCTGGATCATTAGCTCGGAGCGAAGCTTCATGTTTTCCGCTTTGCCCCGAGTATCCTCCACGGCATCCCAAACGCTATCGAATTGCTGGCTCTCCATCATAATGTGTTCCTCCGCTGCGCGAGAAGCCGCTGTAACCGCTGCTCGGCAACGTCAAGATCCGCCTTACGGGTCTTCCAGGTCTTCTTTTCGAAGGCATGCAGCACATGCACTGCATCTTCAAAGCGAGCAATATAGATCACGCGGTAGACATTGCCGTCGTCACGTATGCGAATCTCTTCAACGCCCCGGCCGATGGATTTCATCGGCTTGAAGTCATCCGGTCGAGTCCGCGTTGAACCCGGTCCAGCTGGAAGCCTGCCTGTTGCCGTGCCCCCACGGGGAAACTGCGAATCACATTCCAGGCTGTCGCCCCAGAACGTTATGCGCCGCATCAAGATAAAGCTATCTCGTTTTTGATATAAACCGCAAGCCTGATTGGTAGGGGAAGGTACGATGCGGCGTTAGCCCGGAAATTTCGTGAATCCGCGCGATGATGGTAATCACGCAGATTGTGGGTTCAAGGCACAGAGGGGGTGACAGAGTGGATAAGGTTTTTCGAGCTCTCCTGGAGAGCTCGACGCCGGCCCTCGGATCCGGCGTCCGGGGCCGGCTTTGCCGGTGTGGCGGAGGAGTGAGAATACCAGTGGGGCGGCTTTTTCGTTGGTTTTCGTGGTCAAACGGCTGCCAATCGCGACGCTAAAATTTGTAGTTGAGGTCGAATTGCAAGTTATGGGTGAATAGGTTGTTGCTGCCCTCATTGTTGATGAATTGGCCCATATAGCCCAGCATGAGGCCCGTATGGGGGGTCAGCTGCGCCATTAGGCCACCGAAAGCGCGGTTCTCGCTAAACCCTTCCGGTCCAAAATCATTTTCGGTCAAATAAGCAAGCACCTCATCCCCAGCATACCAGCTTAGATGCTCGAAGTACGGAAGCGGATGCTTGAGCATGGCAAATTGCCGTATCCGGACCCCGACGTTTCCGCCATTGAGGGCGATGCGCTCCTCCAGACGGCTGCGCAGCATGACGCTGAGTGCACCGAACGGTTTGACCCACAGGAAGTCTTGATAAGGGCGGCTTTCCTGAAAGTTGCCTCCATTCAGCGGTCTGATCCAATCGTGGGTATAGCCCAACCAGATGCTGGCGTGTTTCGAGAGATTGTAGCCGCCTTGCACCCAGATCAGGTTCTCCGAAAACCGCAACCCATTATCATTGGGGTCGCGCAGATCCCGATCCTCCCGAGTCCGAGCCTGATCGATGAACATCCAGTGGAAATCTTGCGCCTCGGGCGAGAGGAAGCCGAAATCACCCTGAAGAGTCAGGGAGGTCCAGGTGCCGACGACGTCGTCGGTACGGGCCAGGGTTTGATGAGTCGCCAGGAGGAGGAGGAGGGCGAGAGAAAATTGGACGTTTATCGTTCTGTTTTTCATTGAACGACTTCCCTTAATTTAGGATGAATTCATAATCAATTGAATATAAGTAAATTTAATTTAAGGAAAATATAAGCTGTATTTAATTGACTTTTTCTAGCTTTCGGCCGAGATCACCTGCGCGCTTTCGACAGCCCGCGTCAAGGGTTGCCATGACGTTCTAGTAGCCAATTCATAAGGGATCATCTGCTTTATTCGTCACCCCGGTCTTCGCTGGGGTGACGGAGTGGATAAGGTTTTTTGAGCTCCCTATTGTTATCGACGCTGGTCGAAGATGCTCAAATATCCCTTGCGATAAAGCAAGGGGGGGGATAACCCGGAATCGCCGCAGCCACAGCCCATCTCCTTATACCTAAGTCCAGAACATGCAATTGAAACAACAGCTTATGGACTGTTTCCACTAAATGTGGACTGGGCAGATGGGACCAGTATTTTCAATCACTTGGGTGACATCGGCGCGTCCTGAATCGACTGGAACAGACTTGTGTGTAATGGAATGGCCACAGCCACCCCGTTGTTGATGGGGCCACGGCGGGTAGGCGAGATTCGATTGCCCCGGCGGTACAACGCCGTCGCCGGCGGCGCTCCGCCACTTAGGATGTGGTCTTGCAAAGCGGCTAAAAGGCCGGGATTTGCCAGACGGCTCGGGTCTCTTCCGGCGAAACAGGCCGTGTAGGCCTGTGCTCTTTGCCTTGAGTTAGCCGAGCCCGAGCTTCTGAACAGCCTGGAGGCGAGCGCGTGGCTCGAGGAGCTGCGTACCTTGTTGCAGGTTCGATTGGCTATTACCGATTTGGGCGGAACTTTCTTTACTTTGGAACGGCTTCGGCCGGCCCGATAAGGCGTACGCCAAGGATGGCGTGCGTAATCTATTTTCCTTGCGGGCGGAGTGCAAGATATCGAAGAAGGCGTGCTGGCCTCGCTCAGCGCGCGGCAGCCGTCGCGCGTGGCGGTTCGAACTGCAGCGCCGCCAGCCGCGCGTAAAGTGCGCTGCGAGTTAGCAGCTCATGATGGGTGCCGATGGCATGGATTTGGCCCTGGTCCAGCACCGCGATGCGGTCGGCCGCGCTGACAGTGGCCAACCGATGGGCGATGACGATACTGGTGCGGCCGCTCATCAGCCGTTCCAGCGCCTCCTGCACGCGCCGTTCGCTCTCGGCATCGAGGCTACTGGTGGCTTCGTCCAGCAGCAGCAGAGCGGGGTTACGCAGGATGGCGCGGGCGATGGCGATACGCTGGCGTTGGCCGCCGGAGAGTTGCGTGCCGCCCGGACCCAGCGGTGTGGCGAAACCCTGTGGTAGCCGTTGCAAAAACTCCGTACAGTGCGCGGCCGCTGCGGCGGCGCGCACGGCCTCCTTGGCGGCCTCCGGCCGGCCGTAGCGAATGTTCTCCCAGGCGTCGCCGGTGAACAGCACGGGCTCCTGGGATACGAGTGCAATGCGCCGGCGCAGTTCGGCCGGGTCCACTTTGCGCAGATCGACGCCGTCGAAACGCACGCGACCGGTCTGTGGATCGTAGAAGCGCAGGATCAGCGCCAGTATGGTGCTTTTGCCGCCCCCGGACGGGCCGACCAGGGCGAGCCGTTCCCCCGGTGCCACGTGCAGGGAGACCGCGTTCAGTGCCGGCTGCTCAGGGCGCGCCGGGTAGTAGAACCTTATATTCTCCAGCGTGAGCTCGCCCCGGGGCGGTTCGGGCAGTGGGCTTGGGTGGAGCGGAGCGGCGATTACGGAGCGAGCGGCCAGTAGCTCCAGCAGTCGCTCGGTGGCGCCGGCGGCGCGCAGCAGATCGCTGGCGACCTCTGAGATGGCGCCCACGGCGCCGGCGGCGAGCACCGCGTAGAAGACGAATGCTGAGAGTTCACCGACGCTCATCCGTCCCGCCAGCACGTCGTGACCGCCCTGCCAGAGGATGACG